>JAJEIJ010000033.1:0-27942 GCA_022827725.1 Acidimicrobiia bacterium | reverse complement strand
CGCCTGGATCGGCCGCTACAACACACGGCGAATCCACTCCACCCTCGACTACCACACCCCCACAGAATGGGAGGACAACCACCGACAACGACTAGAACAAGCCGCATAAACCAAGTGTCCGGACAACGGGGGGAACCTCACGAGCTTGTAACAGGCATAGTCTGCGTTGGCTGACTCCTGGTTCCATCTGGTGCCTGTAGGCCTCGCCGGAAGGTCTGCATAGCCGACACGAAGCCGGTTGGGAGTCTTGCTGTAGACAGCGTGGGCCAGCGTCTGCCCGTTCGGGCAGCTCCCGGCGCGAAGCTGCCAGCACTCATGCACCGGCCATGTGGGAGTGGCCCTAGTGCTAACCCAGAACTGGCCCGCAGGCGCAGCGCGCGGCGGCGTCCAGCCGTTAGTGCCAGTTCCGTACTCATACCCATTCGGGCACGTCACACCGGCAGGGGGCTCGATTTTGCAGACCTTCGAGTGGTGGTTGTGGCTGTCCGTGCCTGTGTGGGTGGTCCAAGTGACGGTCTGGCCCGCGTTGCCGGTTCCGCACACCGGCTCGGCGTCATGGTCGGGGTGGCAGGTGTTGGTGCTGTCGTGGCGGTGCCCATTGCTCGGCTTCACACATTTGGTTTGGACCGCCGGGCAGGTCTTCGATTGCGGGTTGTAGTGGGCGGCGATCCAGGTGACCCTCTGGCCGCCGTTGGAGCTGGTGCAGGCCGGCTCGGCGGTCGCGTGGCCTTGGGAGGCGCAATGAGACGCCAGCCCGTTGTGGGTGTGCTTGGCGCAAACCGGCGTGGGCTGAACCGTCGGGGTGGGGCAGGGTGTGGCCCCGCCGCAGGGCAGGTTTGGGTTGGGCGGGTCCGGGAGTTCGTCGTGCGGGGTGTGGATCGTGCGGGTTCCGGTTCTGGTCTCGGTCACCGTGTACGTCTCGGTCCTGGTTCCGGTCTGCACCTGGAACGGCTTGCCGGACTTGTAGTTGTAGACCGGGCGGGTTCTGGTCTCCCCCGGCGGGCAATAGTTGACTGCTTGGCCCCATAGGACGATCAGCTCGCACGGCGGGTAGTAGGTGTACGTCTCGGTGAACGGCGCAACACGAACCTTGAGCGAGACCCACTTGTAGACCGGGACCTCACGGGTCTTGGTGACATCGACCTCATAGGTGTAGGTCTCAGTCCACGGGGGATGGGCGTCGGCGGTGGGCGCGCTGTCGGGCAGCGCGAGCACAAGGCCCCCGGCCACCAGCAGCATCGACAGAAAGGCCAAAAGCAGTTTCCGACTCGGACGCTTGGCTGGTGCGGTCATCTTGGCGGCCCCCTTCGGGCGGAGTCGTTTCATTAGGAAGCCCCGATCTGGTATTCGGCGGATAAATGTCTTTATCCACCGCGTTGTAAACCGTCCGGATCTGGCGGGGATTGCTGGATCAGCAGGTGCTTGTGCTTGGTTCCATCTGGGGATTCACTGGACCAGAGAAGGCGGGCAGGGAACCGGGTTCCATTAGGGTCTGGGGGACGCCGCGGCCTTGCGCTCAGCGCCGACCTCGAACCAGTCGGTGCTGACCCAGCGGCAGGGAGTCTGTTCTCCCGAAGACATAGCTGAACTGCCTCTGGGGTTGTTTCGCCTGGTCACATTCGCTTCTGCGCATCGGTCAACGGGGCTGTGCCAGCTCGCTTCAGGCGAGGGGTTGACAGGCGCGTTGTGTCTGAGCTAACCAATAAAGGCATTTATCCGCCGCATAGAGCCACGCTTGACCCGGTGAGTTTTCTGGTATTCGGCTCGTGTTGGGTTGAAAGTATCGGCAAGGAAAACGGCGATTAAGCACCCCCCCCCCCCCCCCCCAGCCACACGGGTTCGCATAGCGCCTCGAACAGCGATGCCGCCCTTGCCTTTTGCTGCTTGGACGAACTGATAGCCCAGGCCGAGACCGCGGCGCTTTCCGCCAACACCCACAAGACCTATAGAACCGGTTGGAACAGCTGGGCCCGCTGGGCAGCCGCAAATGGCCAAAAGATCGCGAAGGCCACCGTCAAGAACATCCAGCGCTGGCTGGCCGACCTCTACAGGCAGGGCAAGAAAATGGCCACCCTGCGCACCTACCTCGCCGCGGTGGCCTACAAACTCCGCAGCCGCACCGACCCCAACCCGGCCCGCGACCACCGGGTACGGCTGATCTTGGCCGGACTGGCCCGCAACGCCGCTGAACGAGGCATAACTGCCCGCCAGGCCAGCCCACTGCGCCGGGAGCACATACGACAAATCGCAGCCGCCGCCCCGACGCCGAGACACAACCAGCCCGGCGGCCGGTTGGAAACCCCCGCACAAGCCCGAAAGCGCGCCGACACCGACATCGCCATGCTCGCCGTCGGCCGCGACGCACTGCTGCGCTGTAGCGAACTCCTAGCCATCACCTGGAACGACGTCGACCACCCACCTGGCGGCGGACTGTCCACCATATGGATCCACCGCTCCAAAACCGATCAGGACGGCAAAGGCACCGCCGTTGCCATTTCCGAATACGCCTCACAGGCCCTCGCCCGCCTGAGAACAGCAGGCTCCGATCCCGCTGCCCGCATATTCGACTTCTCGCCCAGCACCGCCCGCCGCCGCATCAAAGCAGCAGCCCGAGATGCCGGCATCGATCCCGCCGACATCTCTACCCACTCACTGCGCGTGGGCATGGCCCAAGACCTCGTCGCCTCAGGCATCGACATGGGCGGCCTCATGCTCGCAGGCCGATGGCACACCCCCCAGACCGCCGCCCACTACGCACGGCGCATCCAAGCCCAACACACCCCCGCCGCCCAACACCTCAAAAGCCAAAAGCCCCTGATTCCCTGTTCCAGGGATTCCTCCCAGGATTCCGGGGATTAAGGTCTAGACGGCTGCGGGCCACCTACGCCGCGGTCAGGCGGGCGACGGCTTCGTCGATGATGGTGGTGGCCAGCTTTTGGAGCGACTCGTCGTCGAGGGTGGACACGGGGTGGGGGACGGTGACCGCGGGGTAGCTGGCCATGCCCACGGTGGGGGCGAACGACTCAACCACCGGCTCAAACGGCTCGGTTATCAGCAGCATCGAAGGGATGCCCCGGGATTCCATGTGGACGGCGTCGTGCAGACTGCACGCCGTGCAGGCCCCTCAATCGCCCAAGCCGGAAATGATGAGGTGGGAGCGGGCGGCCAGCATCTCGGCGTCGTCGGCGTCGATGGGCTTGCCAGCAGCCGACTTGGAGTGGACCACGATGTCGGCCACCGGGAGGCGGTCGCGCAGGCCCTCGGCCACGTAGGTGAGCATCTCTTTAGCGTTGTTCTTGGCGTTGTCGATCACCCCGATCACTACCGGCTCGCTGGGGGTGAAGCGGGGGGCCATCGCCACCTCGGCCACTTGGGCTTCCTCGTAGACCGGTGACAGCACGGTTACTGACGACATGCGACCTCCTTCACGCCAAGGGTAGTCCATCGCCGGGAGCGGCCACCTTCCGGGTGACCGCCTCCGAGTGCACAACCGGAGCCCAATTGGGGATGTAGGCCGACCAGCCCGCCCCTGGGCTTCCTGCGGTGACCAGGAAAATATCCTCCGGACCCCGCACCGTGTTGAGCTTGCCGTCGGGGTCGGGGGTCATGTCGTTTTGGGCGGTGAATTCCTGCAAGACGCCGCCAGCGTTCAAGTGCTCGGGGGTCACCCGGCTGTGCTCGGCCAAGAACTCCCGCACCTGCTGTTTGGTCCAACCGGCCTCGGCCAGGATCTGGCGGTGCTCGTGACCGATTACCAGCAACACCTGGTGTTTCTTGGCCACTGCGTAGGTGGCCGGGTTGGTCATGGCGGCGGCGAAGGTCAAAAGGATCCCCTCGGGGTCGCCGTTGAGGTGGTTGGCCACCTGATGAAGGCTCTCGGAAGGGAACATCGTCACCGTGGTGTCGGCCTCGCCGTAGCCCAGTTCCACCCGCAGCGGCGGCCATCCCTCGGGCGGGGGCTCCTCGGCAACCAGCATCGTGTATTTGCCGGGATGGCCCAGCGACGACCCGTCGAGGGTGTCCGACCGGGCGCCCAGCACGTTCATGGCCACCAGCCGCAACGCCCGCCCCACCGTGGCGTTGGCCCGGTGGCCCGGCCCCAGGGCATTGCGAGAGGAGTTGAATCCCAACTCGGCCACCAGCGGGCCGCTCACCACCGCGCACAACGCGGCCCCGCCGGTGCTGGTCACTACGGTGTGGCACCCGAACTGGGGGTCGAACATCGCCGACAAGCCGGCCAGCACCACTGGGAAGTACTCGGTTCGGCAACCGGCCATTACCGCGTTGACGGCCGCCTTCTCCGCGGTTACTTCCCGGGACCGCTCAGGCACGTTGCCCACGATGTCGCCCGGGCCCAAACCGGCGTAGTCGAGCATGGCCTGCACCCGCTCGGCGGTGGGCGGAACCACCGGCAGCCCATCGGTCCACCCCCGATCGAAGAACTCCTCTTGCACGTCCCCCGCATCGAGCATCAACTCCTGAGCCATGCCGAGACGCTAGTAGGGTCACCGGCCGTGACCGGAAGACTGACAGGCAAGAGGACCATCGTGACCGGGGCAGGCTCGGGCATCGGCAAGGCCGCAGCCCAACTGTTCGCCGCCGAGGGCGCCCGGGTGATGTGCGCCGACATCAACGGCGACGCCGCGGCGGCCACCGCGGCCGACATCGGAGATGCGGCCCTCAGCCTGCGGGTGGACGTAACCCAGCCCGACGACTGCCAAGCCATGACCAGCCAAACTGTGGCCTCCTTCGGCGGCCTCGACGCGGTGTACTCCAACGCCGGGGTCGACGGGCCGGGGCGGGCTGGCGATCTCAGCTTGGAGGAGTGGAACCGGGTGATCGGGGTGAACCTCACCGGGAAATGGCTGTCGGTCAAGTACGCCATACCCCACCTCATCGAGGCGGGCGGCGGATCGCTGGTGCTCCAGGCCAGCGTCGGCGGCGTGATCGGGGTGCCGGGCATCGCCGCCTATGCCGCGGCTAAGGCCGGGGTGATCGGCCTCACCCGGCAGATGGCCGTGGACTACGGTCCCGACAAGATCCGGGTCAACGCCATCTGCCCCGGAACAGTGCCCACCCCCCTGGTGCGGGCCACCTACGAGAAGCGGGGCGGGTTCTCGGCCACCGCCGCCGTGTCGGCCGACGCCACCGTCGATGAGATGATCGAAGCCGCCGTGGTGCGCCACCCCATCGGCCGCCTCGGCACCACCACCGACATCGCCCAACTCGCCCTGCACTTGGCCTCCGACGAGTCGTCGTGGACCACCGGCACCGCCATCGTGATCGACGGCGGCATGTCGGTGGCCTGATCAAGCTCGCAGCTCAGCCGACCTCGGCGAAGAACTCCTGCCAGGTGTCGAGGCTCTCGGGGAGCTCCGACGGCCCCACCGTGCCGAAATAGCGCTTTCGGTCCGACTCCGAGAGGCCGCCGTCCACCAACGAAGCCATGTCCATGTAATAGATCATGGCCACCTTCCGCTCCACGAAGCGCCACTGCCCGTCTTCCACCCGGTACTCGTCGAAATAGCGCAGGCCGGTCATCAGCGTGCGCCCGTCGAGAGCCAGTTCGGCGTGGGCGTTGACCATGCCGGTGGCGCTGCCGGGCCGGTCGGGGTCGAACTCGATGACTTGGCTGTGGGGGTAGTGGTAGGTGGCCCCGAACGCGGCCATGCGCTCGGTGTAGAAGTCGATCACCGCCTGTCGTCCCTGGTTGGCCACCATGCCGTCGGCCAAAGCGAACTTGGCGTCAGAGGTGAACATGTCGGCCAAGGCACTCACATCCCGGTCGTCCACCGCCATGCCGTAGCGGGCCACCAACTCTCGGATTTCCTCCCGAGCCTCCAGTTGGGCAATGCGCTCGGCCAAGCCCTCAGATGCGCCAGTCATACCGTTTCCTCTCCGTTCGCGAAGTTCTGCTGCCCCAGCCTGGTTTGCTGATACCAGCCAGCGAAAACTACCGTCGCCCTCCGTTGGCCAGCAACGCCCGGTCAACTTAGGGGGGCCATGCTTCTAGCCTTTGGCAACTTCACAGCCGATCCAAGCGTCAACCTTCAGCTCTTGATCGGCGGTTTGGCTCTCGGTGCCATCTACGCCGTGGTGGCCCTCGGCTTCGTGCTCGTGTACAAGAGCACCGACGTCTTGAACCTGGCCCACGGCGAGTTCCTGATGCTCGGGGCCTACTTCGCGTTGACGTTCTTGATTTCCGAGAATCTCAATTTCTTCCTCGGCGTATTCGTGCTGCTGCTGGTCATGCTGGTGTTCGGATTATTGGTCCACTACGGGATCATGCGACGAATGGTGGGCCAGGGCTTTTTCGCCATTGTGCTGATAACCCTGGGCATCGCCACGATCATCCGCGCCCTTTTGCTGATCTTCTACGGCCCGACGGAACGAGCCCGCCTCGACCTGTTGCCCCAGGGCAGCTTCGAAGTCGGCGGCGCCACCGTGAGGTATGTCGACTTGATCATTTTCGGTGTCGTGGCCGCGTGCGTGCTGCTGTTCTTCCTCTTCTTCAAGTACACCCGACTGGGCCTGCACATGCGGGCGGTGGCCGACGACATCGAGGCGGCCGCGGCCATGGGAATCGACCCCGACAAGGTCTACGCCATGACCTGGGCCGCGGCCATGGTCATGGCCGGCGTTGGGGGACTGCTGTTCGGCCACGTCACCGGCGCCATCGATCGCAGCATCGAGGCCATCGGCCTGCGGGCCTTCCCCGCCGCGGTGGTCGGCGGGCTCACGTCGCTGGGCGGCTCCATTGTGGGCGGCCTGGTGGTGGGCGTGATCGAGCAGTTTGCCAACGGCCATCTGGGTACCAAATGGCGAGAGCCGGTGGCCTTCTCAGTGATGTTCGTGGTGCTGCTGGTACGCCCGACTGGGCTTTGGGGCCGAAAGGACTTGGAGCGGGTATGACCGCTGTCGAGAACCCCGCCCCCCAACAGGACTCCACCACCTACCGCCCGTCGCCCGTCCAGCGGCTCCTCCCGTTCGCCATCGCCGCGGTCGTCCCATTCATCCTGGGCGCCACCACCGAGAATGTGAATTTCTGGTGGAAGGCGCTGATCACGGTGGTGGTCTTGGCCGTGGTCGCCCGAATGGCCTGGGTGTGGACCCCCCGGGGCGAGCTGACCCACCGGGAGGACATGCGGCTGTGGCGCACTCCCAGCGATCGGTCGTGGGCCGCGGTGACCGTCTTTGGACTGCTGGTGCTGCCCTTCATTTTGGCCTCCGACTTCACCCCTCCCATGGACTTCCCCTGGGCCACCTGGTTCGCGGTGGTCAATCTGGTGCTCATCTTCGCCATGGGTGCCGCGGCCTTCAACCTGCTGGTGGGCTACTCCGGCCAGATCAGCCTGGCCCATGTGGCGTTCTTGGCTTTGGGCAGCATCGTCGGCGGCATCGTCGGCGTGCAGTGGAGCGGCGGCAATATGTGGGTGGCCCTGCCCGCCGCGGCCTTGGCCGGAGCCGTCGTGGGCGCAATCTCCGGTCTGCCCGCCCTGCGGCTCAAGCACCTCTACCTTCTGCTGGCCACCTTCGGATTCCACTTCGTGATGATGCTGGTATGGCGGGAATACCTCCAGGAGTACTTCGGCTTCGTCGGTATCCGCTTCAAGGGCGAGAACTCCCCGCGGATCGCCTCGTGGCTGCACTGGCTGCCCGGCATCGACCCTGACGACAACGGCGAGTTCATCATCACCGGTCAATTCCGGTGGTACTGGGTGCTCATGCCCATCACGGTGCTGTCGATTCTGTTCATGGTGAACGTGGTTCGGACTCGGGAGGGGCGGGCCTTCGCCGCGGTGCGCGACCGAGATGTCTCGGCGTCGCTCCTGGGCATCAACGTGGCTCGATCCAAGCTTTTGGCCTTTGCACTGTCTTCTGCGGTTGTGTCCATGTCTGGTGTGCTGGCCTCCTTCTACATCGGCTCTCGGGGAGAGGACAGCTTCAACGTCCAGACCGTGCTGAACTACGCCATCATCATCGTGGTCGGCGGATTCTCCAGCATTCAGGGGGCCATCTTCGGCTCGGCGTTCTTCTGGTTCCTGCCCGAGTGGTTCAAGTGGGCT
Organism: Acidimicrobiia bacterium; assembly: GCA_022827725.1. GTDB lineage: Bacteria > Actinomycetota > Acidimicrobiia > Acidimicrobiales > Bin134 > Poriferisocius. The sequence continues at coordinate 19,876 of JAJEIJ010000033.1, read as the reverse complement.
CGAGAGGAACTCTGGATCGTGAGGGATATCGACTTCCTCAGCGACTACCCCAGCGAGATCGACTTGGCCATCAAGGGGTTCTTGGTGGTGATCATCTTGATGTTCAAGCCCGATGGGCTGGCCGGGCTGTGGAAGGACGTCAAGGGCTGGATTGGCCGTTCTCTGGCGAGGAGGGGGCCATGAGCTCTGACGGACTCGACCTGCGGATCGAAGACCTCACGGTGGTGTACGGGGGCGTCACTGCGCTGGACAACGTGAACATCACCGTGCCCCCCGGCGGATTCGTCACCGTCTTGGGGGCCAACGGCGCGGGCAAGACCACCTTGGTCCGGTCGATCACCAGCCTGCTCTATCTCCATAAGGGCCGAGTGCGCCAGGGGAACATCACGCTGGGGGGCGAGTCGATCCTGGGCAAGAAGAGCCCCGACATCGTGAAAGCCGGCGTGGCCCAAGTACCAGAGGGCCGCAAGCTGTTCCCCAACCTCTCCGTGAAGGAGAACCTGCTGTGCGGGGCGGCCAGTCGCTCCGACGTCGACGCCATCGATGATTCCCTGGAACAGAACCTGGAGCTGTTCCCCCAGCTTCGGCCGCTGTTGAACCAGACCGCCGGGTTGCTGTCGGGGGGCGAGCAGCAGATGGTGGCGGTGGGACGGGCGCTGATGTCGGACCCAGCCCTCTTGATCTGCGACGAGCTGTCGCTGGGCCTGGCCCCCAAGATCGTGCATCGCCTGTTCGAACTGCTCACCGAGATCAACGAGAGGCGGGGAACGTCCATCCTGGTTATCGAGCAGAACGCCAGCTTGGCGCTACAGCACGCCGCCGATGCCTATGTCCTCGAACTGGGCCGGGTGCTGATCGAGGGCACCGCCGATGAGCTCCGGGGCAATCCCATGGTGCAGGAGCTGTATCTGGGCGGTGGTGGGGAGGCCCACACCTCTTACGCCGCCATCGAGCGACCCAGTCGCCGACCGGAATCCCATGGCCGACGACCACCGGTATCTGAGTCATGAGCGACGAGATCCTGAGTTTCGACAACCTCACCGTGCAGTTCGGTGGCGTGCGGGCCTGCGACGCCATCGACGGCCACGTCAAGCGAGGCTCCCTGTTCGCCTTGATCGGGCCCAATGGAGCGGGCAAGACCACCCTGGTCAACGCCATCTCCGGCGTCTACAAGCCGCTGCCCGGCGCCCAGGTGCAATTCCATCCCGCGGGCAAGCCAACCGAGGATCTGCTGTCCTACCGCCCCTTCCAGATCGCCCGCCTGGGGGTGGCCCGGACGTTCCAGAACCTGGGACTGTTCATGGGCGAGAACGTGCTCACCAACCTGCTCCTCGGCCGCTACATCCACGAGCACACCCGGCTCATCGAGGGCGGCCTGTTCACTCGAAGGGCAGTAAAGCGGGAACTGGCCGCCCGCCAGGCAATAGAGAGAGTGGTGGATTTGCTGGACTTGGGCTCGTTCAAACGAGAGCCGGTGGGCGATTTGCCCTACGGGGTGCAGAAGAGGGTCGAATTCGGCCGAGTGCTCGCCATGGAGCCGGAGCTGCTGATGCTCGATGAGCCCATGGCCGGCATGAGCGTGGACGAGAAGCAGGACATGATCCGCTACATCTACGCCGCCCAAGACGAGCTTGATATGACGGTGTTCCTCATTGAACACGACATGAGCGTGGTGATGTCGATCGCCGACCACGTGATGGTCTTGGATTTCGGCCAGAAGATTGCAGAGGGAACCCCCGCGGAGATGCAGCAGGACGAGCGAGTGATCGCCGCCTACCTCGGCACCGAGATGGCCGAGAACTGAGTTCGCCACACATTTGGCCCCTGACGCCCGCTGTCAATTAGGGTTCCGCGCAGGACTTCCAATTGTTGGATTGCCAACTATTGGATTGCCAACAAAAAACACTGACCACCACAACTCTCGAGGGAAGAGGGGAACCCATGACTCGACGCTGGCTGAAGCTTGTTGCAGCCCTGTTTGCGTTCGCACTGATCGCAGCAGCCTGTGGCAACGATGATGACGACGGTGGTGCTGCTCCAGCACCAGCGCCTGCGGAAGAGGAAGCACCCGCTCCGGCACCGACCGAGGCACCCACCGAGGCACCCGCTCCAGCGGAAGAAGAGCCCATGGAGATGACGGTGCCCGACAACCCGGACAACGGGGTTACCTCCGACTCGATCAAGGTCGGCTGGATGGGAGACCTGACCGGTCCGACCGCCTCGTCGCAGTCGTTCAACAGCCACGGCATCGAGGCCTATTTCGAGTGCGTTAACGAGAGCGGCGGCATCTTGGGACGGATGATCGACTATCTGCCCGAGGACGACCAGTTCAACGCCGACAATGCCGCAATCAACTTCACCAAACTCACCGAAGACGACAAGGTGATCGCCCTGCTCGGCTTGGGCGGCTCGCACATCAGCACCCAGCTCCAGCCCGACGTCGAGGCCCTGAACCTGCCGGTGATCGGCCCACCCCAGACGATCGACATCCAGCTTGAGGGTGACCAGTACTTCAACAACCTGGCCCATTACGGCGACCAGGCCGACCTGGCCGCGGGACACATTGCCGCCACCGTCGGCGGCATCGAGAACGCCGTGGTCATGGGCATCAGCCTTGAGGTGCCCTCCGGCACCGAGTTCGCCGCTTACGTCGAGCAGTCGGTACTCAAGGGTGGCGGCACCTACGTCAACACCCTGTACGTGGCTCCGGGTGCCACTGAGGTCACCGCCCAGATGGTGGAACTGCAAGAAGGCATCGATAACCAGGGCGTGAACTACGTGACCCTCCACGGCTCGCCGGGCGCGGGCCTGGTGGTCATGCAGGGCATGGCCGACGTGGGCATCACCGATGTCCCCATCATCGGCATCCACGGCATCGCGGCCAACTCGATCTGGACCGAGGGGCCGGAGTCGGTCAGCGACCAGACCTTCGGCATCCACTCCTTCATGACCGCCAACAACAACATCGCAGCCTCGGCTGAGATGGAGCGGTGTGCAACGCTGGCCGGCTACGACGGCGAGCACCTGAACCTGAACTTCTCCCACGGCTTCCTCAACGGCTACGTGTTCCACCAGGCCGTAGAGCGGGCTGCGGAGACCGGCGAATTGAGCCGCGAGAGCCTGACCGAAGCTCTGAAGGGCACATTCGACACCATGGGCATCACCTGCCCAATCGACTGGAGCGCCAGCAACCACAGCCAGTGCGGCGCGGCGTTCTCGCTCGATACCGCCTCCGGCGGCATGGTGCCGGCCAATCCGTTCAGCTTCTACGCTGACAGCTTCGACGGCGAGTACGGCATCGAGATCGGCTAGCCGAATCGACTAATCGAAAGGCCCCCACGTTGCCGGATTCCAGATCGGTCGCTGAAGACTTCAACGCCTATCTGACCGACAACGTGGGGGCCGACCCCTATCCGGCCTTCCGCCGGATGCGGGAAGAGGCCCCGGTGGTGTGGGCTGAACCGCTCCAGGCCTGGGTGCTCACCCGGTGGGACGACATCACCGCCATGCTGGAGGACACCGAGAACTTCGGGGCGCTGATGAACCGGCCGGGCACGTCCAGCATCTTCGGCCGGGCCATCTTGCAGATGTCGGGCGACGAGCACCGGCGCAAAGACGCCATCTTGGCCAAGCGCCTGCGGGGCCCCCGCTATCTCGGTTCCACCATCGAGGAGATCGTGTCCGGCTTGGTCCACGAATACGGAGACCAACTGCCGGTGGCCCCCGAGGTGGCCGACCTGCGCACCGGACTCACCGAGCCGGTTCCGCTGGGGGCTATCGCCGAGCTGATGGACATGGGAGCGGCCAGCAACTTCCGGAACTGGTACAACGACATCGTTGCCGCGGGAACCTCCAACTTCGCCCAAGACCCAGAGGTCCACTCCCGGGGCGAGGTGGCCCGTGACGAACTCTACGACTTCGTCACCCCCAGCATCGAGGAGCGCCGCGGCTGTCCCGGCGACGAATTGCTGTCCGACCTGTGCTCCATGGAGTACGAGGGTGAGCGGCTGTCCGACGACGAAGTCCGCAGCTTTACCGCGTTCTTGCTGTCAGCCGGTATCGAGACCACCGACCGGGCACTGGCCAATCTGGTAAAACACCTCATCTTGCAGCCCGAGCAGTGGCAGCGCTTGAAGGACGATCCATCGCTGGCCAGCTCAGCCGCTACCGAGATTCTTCGCTTCCGTCCCCCGGTGCAGGCCATCGTGCGCATGACCAAGCAAGACATGGAGGTCAGCGGCACGGTGATCCCCGCAGAGAACAAGCTCATGGGATTCATTGCCAGCGCCAACCACGACCCCGACCGGTTCGAGAATCCCGGGGAGTTCGACGTGGGTCGTTTCCAAGGGGCTGAAAGGCCCAACTACACCCCGATCGGCCCGGTTCGGGCCTTCGGCGCCGGCCCCCACACTTGCACCGGCTCGCTGCTGGCCAAGCTGGAGATGGAACGCACGCTGGAGTACCTGATCGAACGGTTCGACCACTTCGAGTTTGCCGGTGACGTGCCTCCCGACACCGGCATCGTGCTGCGCTCTCCCGAGACCCTCGACGTAGTTCTCCACCCCGCCGCCTGATCCGGCCCAAGCCGGGGCGGTCTAGGAGACAAACTCGGCAGGCTGGGCCTCGAAGCGCTGTTGGCAACCGGAAGCGCAGAAGTAATAGGTGATGCCGCCGTGGATGGAGCGGTAGCGGGCGTCGGCCACCAGCACGGTCATGCCGCACACCGGGTCGACGGCCTCTTCGGGGCGATCTTGGGACGCGGCCTCGGTGTCGGCTGCGAGGTTGCCCTCGGCCCGACGCGCCACCAGGTCGGCCATGATGGCCGCCGCGATCTCCCGGTTGGGAATGCGGCCCAGGTTCAAGCCGGCCGGAGAGCTGATCCGGGCCAGATCGTCGTCACCAAACCCCTGGGTGCGGAGGTAATCGTTCATGGCTTCGGCCCGCTTGGCCGATGCCACCAGTCCGATGTAGCCGGCATCGGTGCCCAAAGCGACCGCCAAAGCCACGTCGTCGTAGTGCCCCTGGGTGGCCACCACCACTGCGGTGGCCTGGTCGACGATCAGGCCGCTCAAGTCCAAGCTGGTGCGCACGAGCTCGGGGCGCTCATGATCGTCGGGCTGACCGCCGTCGTCGATGACCACCGCATCCCAGCCGATGGCGGTGGCCACCGCGGCGATGGCATCCACCGCCGGAGATCGCCCGATCACAACCACCTGGGGGGCGGGCAGGCTCGGCTCCAGATAGATCTCCATCGCACCCTCCGAATCACATGCCATGGCAATCGTGCGCAGCCCGTCGCTGTGCTCGTCGGTTGAACCAGTATCGGCACTCCGGCTTCGGTCTCGGCCGTCCGATGGACCCAGACACAGCAGCCGAGGTTCGCCATGGTCCAAACATGCCAGTGCCTCCACTATCACGGTGGGCTCGGCGCAGGCCCCGCCTAGCCAACCCCGCACCGAGCCGTCAGACAAGATCACCACCTGCGACCCCTGCTGGCCCGACGAGGGTGCTCGCCGCCAGATCACCGAAGCCATCACGAACGGCTGGCGTTGCTGGCGCAACTCCACGGCCCGAGCCATGACATCTACGTTCACAACACGAGCACCCTTGGCTAGCTGGCTTCTTCGATGGCGGCCCACACCCGGTCGGGCAGTACCGGCATGTCGATGTTGCGGACGCCCAGGTGGGCCACCGCGTCGATCACCGCGTTCACGAACGCGGCGGGCGACCCCACGGTGGCCGACTCGCCGACGCCCTTGGCCCCGATGGGATGGTGAGGCGAGGGTACTTCGGTGGCCAGCAGCTCGAAGCGGGGGGTCTCCCAGGCAGTGGGCACCAGGTAGTCCATGAAGTTGGCCCCGATGCAGTTGCCGTCGTCGTCGAAGGTGATCCACTGCATGGCCGACATGGCGAAGCCCTCGGTGAGCCCGCCGCAGATCTGGCCCTCCACGATCATCGGGTTGATCCGCACTCCGCAGTCGTCCAGCGCCACCATGCGCTGCACCTCCCACACCCCGGTGTCGGGATCCACCTCCACCACCACGATGTAGCTGCCGTAGGGGTAGGTGAGGTTGGGCGGGTCGTAGTAGGTGACGTCCTCCAAGCCGTACTCCATGCCCTCGGGCAGATTGGTGTAGGCGGCCAGGGCCACGTCTTGGATGGTGACCGACCGGTCGGGGCTGCCTGCCACCGAGAACACCCCCGAGGCCAGCTCGATGTCCTCGTCGGCCGCCTCCAGCAGATGGGCGGCGATCTTCTTGGACTTGTCGGCCAGCTTTCGGGCCACCACCGCGGTGGCCGCCCCGCCCACCGGAGTAGAGCGGGACGCGTAGGTGCCCAGCCCGTAGGGGGTGTGGTCGGTGTCGCCGTGCTCCACCTTGATGTCGGTGGCCGGGATGCCCAGCACCTCGGCCACTATCTGGGCGAACGTGGTCTCGTGGCCCTGGCCCTGGGTCTTCACCCCCAGCTTCAAGATGGCCTTGCCAGTTGGATGCACCCGCAGCTCGGCCGAGTCGATCATCTTCAACCCGGCGATGTCGTAGGTGCGCGACGGCCCCGCCCCCACCGCCTCGGTGAAGTGGGCGATGCCGATGCCGATGAGCCGTCCCTCGGCCCGGGCCTCGGCCTGCTCCCGGCGCAGGTCCTCGTAGCCCACCTCGTCGAGGGCGGTGCGCAGCGCGGTGGGATAGTCGCCGGAGTCGTACACGAAGCCGGTGGCCGTCTCGTAGGGGAACTGCTCGGGCTGGATGAAGTTGCGCAGCCGCATCTCGGCCGGGTCGATGCCCACCTCGTAGGCCGCGTTCTGCACCAGCCGCTCGATGAGATAGGAGGCCTCGGTGATGCGGAACGAGCACCGGTAGGCCACCCCGCCGGGCGCCTTGTTGGTGAACGCCCCCTTGCAGTCGATATGGGCGGCGGGGAAGTCGTAGCTGCCGGTGACCACGTGGAACAGCCCGGCCCGGAACTGGGTGGGCTGGGCGTCGGAGTAGAACGCCCCCTGGTCCGACAGCATGTTCACCCGCAGGCCCAGGATGCGGCCCTCGTCGGTGACGGCCAGCTCGCCCTTCATGTAGTAGTCGCGGGCGAAGCCGGTGGAGATGAGGTTCTCGGTGCGGCTCTCCACCCACTTCACCGGCTGGCCGATGAGCAGCGAGGCCGCGGTGGCCACCACATAGCCGGGGTAGATGGGCACCTTGTTGCCGAAGCCGCCGCCAATGTCGGGGCTGACGATGCGGATGTTCTGCTCGGGCAGCCCGGCCACCATGGCGAACAGCGTCCGGTGGGCGTGGGGGGCTTGCGAGGTCATGTAGATGGTGGCCTGGCCGGTGACCGAGTTCACGTCAGCCACGATCCCGCACGTCTCCAGCGGGGCGGGGTGCGAGCGGGGATAGTGGGTCTCCAGGGTGACCACCCGGTCGGCTTGGGCGAAGGCCTCTTCGGTGGCGCCCTTGTCCCCGGTCTCCCAGGTGTAGGCCAGGTTGTCGGTCTGGCCCTCCTTCTCGTCGCGGATCAGCGGCGCGCCCTCCTCCAGCGACTGCTGGGGGGTGGTGATCGGGGGAAGATCCTCGTAGTCCACTTCGATGAGCTCGAGGGCGTCGGTGGCGATATAGGGATCGGTGGCGATGACCGCAGCCACCTCCTGACCCTGGTAGCGCACCTTGTCGGTGGCCAGCACCGCCTGGGTGTCGCCCGACAGGGTGGGCATCCAGGCCAGTCCGTGCTGGTCCATCAGATCGCCGGTGACCACGGCCACCACGCCGTCGAGGGCGGTGGCCGCCTCGGAGTCGATGCCGTTGATCCGGGCGTGGGCCAGCGGCGAGCGCAGGATGGCCATATGGAGCGTGTTGGGCAGATCGATGTCATCGAGGAAGTTGCCCTGGCCCTCGATCAGCCGGGCGTCCTCCTTGCGCTGGACGCTGTGGCCGATGCCGCCGATCTCAGCGGGAGTTGTTGGTGCAGCCATGATTGCTCCTCAGCTTCCGTTGGACGATTCAGCCACTCGGGCCGCCGCCGTTCGTATGGCCTTGACGATGTTGATGTAGCCGGTACACCGGCACAGATTCCCCGAGATGGCCCAGCGCACATCGTCGTCGGACGGGTCGGGATTCTCGGCTATGAGCGAAGCGCCCACCAGCATCATGCCGGGGGTGCAGAACCCGCACTGGAGGCCGTGGTCGTCGGTGAACGCCTGCTGGACGGGGTGCAGGCCGTCGGCACCTTTGAGGCCCTCCACGGTGGTGACCTCCGAGCCGTCGGCCTGGGCGGCCAGCACCGTGCATGCCTTGACCGGCTTGCCGTCCATCAGCACGGTGCAGGCCCCGCAACTGGTGGTGTCACAGCCCACGTGGGTGCCGGTGAGTCCGACCGTGCGGCGGATGTGGTCCACCAGCAGGGTGCGGGGCTCCACGTCGCTGGCATGGTCGGAACCGTTGATGGTGATGTTGACTTCCATGTCAGCTCCCTTCGGCCTGCTGGGCGGCGGCGGCCAGCCCTCGCTTGGTGTAGGTGCGGACCACCTGGCGTTTCCAGGCGGCGGTGCCCCGGACGTCGTCGCGGGGCTCGGCGGCGGCCGCGGCCATCTCAGCGGCTTCCGCGAACAGCTCGTCGGAGGGCTGCTGGCCCACCAACAGCGCCTCGGCATCGGCCACCTTGGTGTTGATCGGGTTCACCGAGGTGAGGGCTAGTCCGGCGGCGGCGATGGCCCCAGAGTCGTCCAGCTCCAGATGCGAGGCCACCGCCACGGTGGCGTAGTCGCCGATCTTGCGCTCCAGCTTGAGGTAGGCCCCACCGGAGCGGCCCGACGGGACGGGGATGCGGAGCCCAACCACCAGCTCGTCTTCGCCCAGCGTGGAGGTGAACGCCCCATCCACAAAGTCGGCAATGGAGATCGACCGCTCGCCGCCGGGCCCCTGGGCGACCACATCGGCCCCAGTAGCCAGCAGCACCGAGTTCCAGTCGCCCTCCGGATCGCAGTGGGCCACCGAACCGCACATGGTCCCCCGGTTGCGCACCAGCGGATCAGCCACCCAGGGGGCAGCAGCGGTAACAGCTCCAAAGGTGGCATCCGAGGCCACCACATCAGCGTGGCGGACTAACGCGCCAACCTGAAGGTGGCCGTTGGCCCGCTCGATGGCATCCAAACCGCCGATGCGATTGATGTCGATGAGCGTCTCGGGGAACGCCACCCGCATCTTCATCATGGGGATGAGACTCTGGCCCCCAGCAAGGAACCGACCCCCCTCCCCCGCGTCTACCTTGGCCTCCACCGCCTCTTGGACGGATTGGGCCACGACCAAGTCGAATCGTGAAGGAAACACCAGCCCTCCTCCCCTGGACCTCAGTTGTCCCCGCCACCCTACCCCTCAGCCCAAACGCCCCGCTGAGGAAGTGAAGGTGTTCATCTCAGGTTCACCCCAAGCGGCGGTCCAGTCGATCGCGAAATGCTCGGGCGCCTACTACTACGGCGCCGTGGTGGCGGACTCGACGGGCGAGGTCGCGGTCGGAGGTGACGACGGTGGCCGCCGATGGATCATCCATGTCGGCTACTTCTTGGGCGATGCGGTCGTCAGCCGCGTTGGGGCCGCGGCGGGAGGCGTAGGCCAGCTCGACGGGGCCGTGGTGGCCGGAGGGGAGGCTGGGCACTGGTCGGCCGTCGGCCACCACCAGGGCCGGCACGCCAGCATCGGCAATGTCCTCGACCAGGCGGATCAGCGCGCCGTCCCGGTCGGCCCACCAGCCGTCGGGACGACACCCGATCACGTTCATGGCGTCAACCACAATCACTGTGGTTGACCCCCTCTACGCCAGGCTGGCGTCGAGGCACTCCACGGAGGGAGCGAAGTAGTAGCTGCCCGAAGCCGGGTTCGAGAAGTCGGTGAGCATGTCGCGCACCTGGCCGTTGCGGCCGTACATCGCATCCATGCGCTCCCGGAACGGGGCCTGGGTCTTGCAGAAGGCCATGAAGTACAGCCCCACGGTGCCATCGTGGAAGGCATACGGGGTGGACCGGCGGGCGATCTCGTCCCGCTTGGGCTTGGAGTCATCGGCGGTATCGCCGTCGCGCAGCTCCACGTGGGAGAGGTGCGAATGCGGGGCCTGCTCGTCCAAGCGGGTGGAGTCGGCCTTGGTCCGACCGAAGTTCACCTCTTGGGTGGGCACGTCCAGTTGCTCCCAGGCCACCAGGTCGTGGACCCAACGCTGGGCGATGATGAAGCTGCCGCCCGCACCAGCCTCGCCGTCACCGATGATGGCCACGGCAGGCTGATCCTCGTCCTCCGGGTTGCCAGTGCCGTCGATGAAGCCGGTCATGTCCAGGCTGTCGCCGTAGATGAAGGTGGGGGTTTCCCGGGCCACGCTCATCCCACCGGCGATCAGGGCCATGCGGGCGTCCCACTGGGCTTTCCACACCAAGTCCTTCTCGTCGTGGGTCATCCACAGCAGCAGCTCCTCTTGGGTGCCCTTGGCCTCGCGGCCGCTGCCGTCGATGGACTCCACCGTGTGATACGGCTGGAAGTCGCTGGGAACGTCGTCGGTCAGGTCGGCCAAAAGAGTGGGGCCGAGCCCGATGACCAGGTTGATTCCCTGGGCGTCGCAGTTGCTGCGGCAATCGGAAATAGCCGACTTGATAGCCCCCAAATCGGCGCCGTCACCGCGACTGAGGTGGACATACCACTGGTATTTGCCCATTTCGTTGAAAATTGCCGGCTGGCAGGTCGCCATTGCGCATCTCCTCCCTGAAAATGTTGGCTGCTAACGAAGTCTGGCACTATTGCCAGGCAGATTCACCTTGAAGCGCAAAAATCCAGAACCCATCCTGACTATCACAGGAGGAGCTCATGAATTTTGACAATTGCGACGCCCTGCCACCTGAAGGAACAGTCCAATGAATCCCGATGACTACGGCGCCTTGGAAGTGTCCACGGCCGATCGCATCACCACGGTGGTCCTCAACCGACCCGAGGCCCGTAATGCCATCAACCCGGTACTGCACGACGACCTGACCCGGGTGTTCACTGATCTGGACCAAGACCCCGACACCGACGTGGCCATCCTTACCGGAGCAGGCGGTTCGTTCTGCGCCGGGGGCGATATTCCCTGGCTGCGCCAACTGGCCGGAAATGTCTCTGAGGTGGAACGGGTGATCCGGGCCGACCGGCGCATCACCGAGTCGGCGCTCACTCTGGAAAAGCCCATCTTGGCCAAGGTGGACGGCCCTGCGGTGGGCCTGGGGTGCTCACTGGCGCTGTACTGCGATTTCGTCTACGCCTCCGAGCGGTCGGTGTTCGGCGACCCCCACGTGTCGGTGGGCCTGGTGGCCGGCGACGGGGGTGCCCTGCTGTGGCCTCAGCTTGTTGGGTACGCCCGGGCCCGGCGCTACCTGTTGACCGGTGACCTGATTAAGGCCCCGGAAGCGGCCGAGATCGGCCTCATCACCGAATGTGTGCCCGGCGACGAACTCGACATCACCGTGCAGGCCATGGCCGAGCGGATGCGAGACGGGGCCCGCATTGCCATCAAGTACACCAAGGCGTCCATCAACGCCGGGCTGCGCCAAGTGGCCAATGCAGTGGTGGACCGGGCGGCGTCCACTGAGGGCATAACCATGATGACCGAGGACTTCAAGATCGCCCTTGACGCCTTTTTGGCCAAAGAGCCCCCCAAGTTCATCGGCCGCTAATTCGGAGACACGCAGTGGACTACCCCAAGGCCCTCCAACACCTACCTCTAGGGCCACACCGATGCCGGGAGTTTTAGTGGACTACCCCACCGAAGCCGAGCACCACGGACTGCTGAGGGAGACCGTCCGGCGCTTCGTTGAGACGGAAGTGCCCCGGGAGGTGGCCCGCCAATGGGACCGGACCAACGAGATCGACCGAGGCGTGCTCTACAAGCTGGCCGATTTGGGACTGTTCGGAATCACCATTCCCGAGCACTACGGCGGGTCGGGCCGGGACATCACCGCCACCATGATCGTGATCGAAGAACTGTGCCGCCGCAGCACCGCCCTGGGCAGCGGCTATATCTACGGCGCCTGCTACGCGGGCATGAACCTCGTGGAGACGGCCAGCGAAGACCAGCGCCAAGCGTGGCTGCCCAAGGTGGCCCGGGGGGAGATGCTGTTCTCCTACGGGCTGACCGAACCCGATGTGGGCTCCGATCTGGCCAGCGTCACCACCACCGCGGTGCGTGATGGCGACGTGGTGCGAATCAACGGGGCCAAGCGGTTCTGCTCGGGCACCACCTACACCGACTACATCTACGCTCTGGTCAACAGCAATCCCGATGGCGATCGCTACCACAATCTGTCGTTCGTGCTGATTCCCCCTCGCCACCCGGGGGTAACCATCGAGCCCCAACACGCCATGGGGCTCAAGGGGTCGATGACCACCGACGTCACCTTCACCGATGTGGAGGTGCCTGCTGAAAACATCGTGGGCGGCGACGAAGGCTGGAACCAGGGGTGGGCCAAGCTTGCCGGCCCGGGGTTAGACGTAGAGAAGATCGAGGTGGCCGCCATGGCCCTGGGCATCGCCACCGGGGCGGTGGAGGACGCATGGACCTACGCCCAGGAGCGAGTGCAGTTCGGCAAGCCCATCAGCAGTCACCAGTCCATCCGCCATATGCTCTCCGAGGGCCGCACCCGGCTATTGGCCTCCCGCCTGATGACCTACCACGCCGCCCGACTGCTGGATGAAGACAAGCCGGCATCGGTAGAAACCTCCATGGCAAAGCTGTTCGTGTGCGACACGGCCAAGGACATCGTCTTGTCGATGCAGCAGGTGATGGGCGCCTATGGCTACGTGGAGGACTTCGACATGGAGCGCTACGTTCGCGACGTGCTGGTGATGCCCATCATCGGCGGCTCTTCTGCCATCCAGCGAAATAACATCTCCAACCGGCTCAAACTGGCCAAGGAATAGCCTGCAATGACCGTTACCAAAGACCCCATGGACCTTGAAGCTGCCTCTGACAAGGTGGTGGCCTGGTTGGAGGACAACTTGGGGGGAACGGTCACCCATATCGAGCGTCAAGCCCGGTGGCGGCCGGTGTGGTTCGCCGATTTGGAGCGCAACGGCGAGCGGCTGGAACTGTGCGTGCGGGGCGATCGCACCGATATGCCCCTGGTCTTCCCGCTCGATCACGAGATGCGGCTTCAATCCCTGCTCGGCGACCACGGCATTCCCGTGGCCCAGGTACACGGCTGGATCGACGATCCGATGGCCTACGTCATGGACCGGGTTCCCGGCGAGAACCACTTTGAGAACTGCACCGATGCCGAACGGGACGCCGTGGTGGACGACTACCTGCACATACTGGCCCGGATGCACGCACTCGACATCGAGCCCTTCGTCAACGGGGGCATCATGCGAGCAGAGCGACCCGAGGAGTCAGGCTTGCTGGGTTTGCGGCGCTACGAGCAGTTGTACCGCAGCGTGAAGACGCTCCCCGACCCGTTTCTCGAGTTCTCCTTGGGCTGGCTTCACCGCAATCCCCCGTTCTCCCGGGGCCGGGAGTCGGTCATCGTGTGGGACACCGGTCAGTTCCACCATCAAGACGGCCGAGTGCTGGCCGTCTTGGACGTGGAGATCGGCCACATCGGCGACCCGATGATGGATTTGGCCGCGTGGCGACAGCGCGACACGGTGCTCGGGTTCGGCAACTTCGCCAAGCTCTACGACCGCTACGGAGAGCTGGCCGGCGAGCCGGTGGACTTGGACGCCATCCAGCGCCACCACTTCATGTTCACCCTCTCCAATCAGCTCCCGTTCAGCGCGGCGCTGCGGGAGCCGGCGCCCGACTCCGACCTGATGACCAACCTCCAGTGGTGCTACGAGACCAACCTGTTCGCCACCGAGGCCTTGGCCGAAATCCTCGACGTGGAGTTGCCCACCGTGGAAATGCCAGATCCCCGGGAATCCCGAGCCGAGGTGGTACTCAACCACTTGGTGCGCAACCTGCGCACCGTGCAGATCGAAGACGAACACCTGCGCTACAAGCTGCGCACCATGTTCCGCATGGCCCGCCACGCATCCCGCATCGACGAGATCGGCGACGCGGTTTCCAACGCCGACTTGGACGACCTCCACGAGCTGCTGGGCCATCGCCCGACGACATGGTTGGCGGGCGAGGCCGAGCTTGAGCAGTTCGTGCTGGCCAACGCCGACACCGACCGCTACGACGAAGCCCTGGTCACGCTGTTCCACAAGCGCAATCTGCGGGCGCAAATGCTCCTCGGCCCGGCCGGCTCAGCCATGGCCCGCCACCTCCGCATTCAGACTTTCAGCGACTGAGACCTACCCCGCTGAAGCTCGGGCAGCGACGGCCGCGGCGCCGATGAGGCCGCCGTCAGAGCCGAGGGGGCTGGGGATGATGCGGGTGCCTTGGGAATGAACCAGACGGCAGACCCGGTCGATCTCGGCTTGCGCGGCGTCAAAGAAGTCGTCGCCGTAGCCCAGCGCTACCGATCCGCCAACCACGGCCAATCGCAGATCCAGCAGGTTGGCCACCGAGCCGACTCCCCGGCCTACCAGTGTGCCCACCAGCCGACGCATCTCTGTCGGCGCGTGGGCAGGGGCGATCCCGTCAAGCAGATCGGCGATGGCGGTGCCCGAGGCTTGGCCTTCCAAGAGCCCCACCGCTCCGGCAGCGTCGGCTCGCCCGCCTTCGGCCACGAAGATATGGCCGATGTGACCGGCGTTTCCGTCAGCGCCGTCGAGCAACTTCCCGTTCAACACGATGCCGCCCCCAATCCCGGTGGACACCACCATGGCCAGATAGTTGTCCTCCCCTACGGCTCCTCCTACCCAGCCTTCAGCCAGAGCGAGGGCTTTGGCGTCATTGTCCACCGCTACCGGCAGGCCGAGCGCGTCTGACAGGCGCTCTCGCAACGGGAAATCCCGCCACACGGCGATGTTGAGGGGTGACAGGAGCCGATGGTTGTCCCGTGACGGTCCGCCGCTGCCCACGCCGCAGACCGAGACCGGCTGGCCGTGCTCCTCCAGAACCGCCCGGGCCAACTCCACTACCAGGGCGAACAATGCTTCCTCGTCGGCAGCCTGCGATGGCCCTCGTCGCTGGCCCAGCACCTGTCCGTTGGGGTCAACCACGCCGACGGCCACCTTGGTGCCGCCGATGTCCACGGCCAGCACCGGGCTGTCGAGCACTATCTCCACGGCTTGAGGTTAGGAGACGGAATCCCCTGCTGGTTTGTCCTGGGGATACACAAACCGGATGAGCAGCACGGCGGCCACCAGCCCGGCGATCTGCATCACGATGAACATCGGGGCCGACGACGGCTCGATGCCGGCGAAGGTGTCAGAGAACATTCGGCCCACGGTCACCGCAGGGTTGGCGAAGCTGGTGGACGACGTGAAGTAATAGGCCCCGCCGATGTAGGCCGCCACCCCGCCAGCCACATACCGGACCCGCCCGGTCCGCACCAGCGCGAAGATCAGAGCCACCAGCCCAGCGGTGGCGATCACTTCGCCTGGCCACAGATGGCCAGCGGAGCGGTCCTTGGTCGACCAGTCCACCGCGTTTAGGTCGAACATCAGATTGGCCAGCATCGTCCCGACCACCGCGCCCCCCACTTGGGCCACGATGTAGGGGGCGATGTGACGACGGGGAAAGTTACCCAGCGCCCAGTCGGCCACCGTCACCACCGGGTTGAAGTGGGCCCCCGACGCAGGGCCGAACATCAAAATGATGGCGAACAACACCGCGGCGGTGGCCGCCGCGTTCTGGAACAGTTGCAAACCCACATCGGTGGGCGACAGCCGCTCGGCCATGATCCCCGACCCCACCACGCCGATCAGCAGCAACGCCGTGCCCACGCCCTCGGCAACCAGCTTTCGACTCAGCACGCGAAAAAGCTAATACGCTCAGCGGCCATGCGGTTCACCGGCGCCAGCGTCCCCCGTCGGGAGGACCCGCGCCTTTTGGCCGGTGCCGGGAGATTTGTGGACGACATTGATCGACACGGCCTGCTGGAGGCGGCATTCGTGCGCAGCCCGGTGGCCCATGGACGGCTGATCGAAGTCGAAGCTGACCGCGCCAGGAACACCGAGGGCGTTGTGGCCGTGCTCACCGCCGAGGATCTTGCCGACTGCTGCTCCCCCATGGGATTGGGAATGTCCGGGCCGCTGATCGTGCCCGCCCATCTCCCCTTGGCCGACGACCGGGTGCGCTTCGCTGGTGATCCGGTCGCGGTGGTGATTGCCACCAGCCGGGCCGCCGCGGAAGACGGTGCCGATGCGGTGGAGGTGGACATCGAACCGCTGCCCCCGGTGACCAATGCCGCCGCGATGGGCGAACAGGCCGCTGCCGTGTGGGACGAAGCCCCCGACAACGTGCTGTGGTCTGGTGAGGAAGTGTGGGGCGACCCCGATCAGGCGTTCGCCTCTGCCGCCCATGTCATCTCTGAGACGCTAACCCAGCACCGCCACACCTGCGTCCCCTTGGAGACCAGGGGCGGAGTGGCCGAATACGACCCGTCCACCGGCAGCCTTCGCTACGAGGTCTCCCACCAGAACCCCCACGCGTTGCGAGTCCATTTGGCGGCGATCCTCGGGATGCCCGCCTCCCAGATTCGCATCATTTGCGACAGCATCGGCGGATCGTTCGGCCTCAAGTCCAACCCCACCCGGGAGGATGTGGTGGTGTGCGCCGCCTCCCGGCTGCTGGGCCAGCCGGTGCGGTGGGTGGAGGACCGGGCCGAGAACCTGGTGGCCGGCGGCCACGCCCGAGAGGAGCAGGTGAGCGTGGAGGCCGCGCTCGACGAGAACGGTGTGGTGATGGGCCTGCGAGCCGATCTGGTGATGGACCACGGGGCCTACCCGTTCCTGAATCTGCCGCTGTCGCTGTTCGCCAACATCATCAAGGTGCTGCTGCCCGGCACCCTCCGGGTGCGCCATTATCAGTTCCGGGGTTCGGTTATGGCCACCAATAAGGCCTCCTTTGTGGCCTATCGGGGGCCGTGGGAGATCGAGTGCTGGGTGCGGGAGCGCCTCATGGACCTCATCGCCCGTCGACTCGACCTTGATCCTCTGGAAGTGCGCCGTCGCAACTACATGGGCGACGACCAATTCCCCGACGCCATGCTCACCGGCCCCACCCTCGATTTCATGACCATCAACCAGACGCTGGATCGGGCGGTTGAGCTGGCCGACTACCACGGCTTTCGGGATGCCCAGGCCGAGGCCCGATCAGAGGGGAGGTATCTGGGCATCGGCCTGTGCACCTACTTGGAACCCGGTCCCGGTCCCACCAACTACGGCCAGGCGCTGGGCTTCACCTACGAGCAGCGATCGATGCAGCGGGCCCGGGTGAAGCTAGAACCCGACGGCTCGGTGACCGCGTTCACCAGCCAGCAGCCCCACGGCCAGAGCCACGAGACCACCCTGTCGCAGGTGGTGGCCGACGAGCTGGGAGTGCCCATCGACAACGTGCGGGTGGTGTGCGGGGACACCGACCAGGTGCCGTTCAACATGGTGGGCACCGGCGGGAGCCGGGCGGCCACGCTGGGCGCCGGAGCGGCCCAGGGCGCGGCCCGAATCGTGCGCCACAAGCTGCTGGCGGTGGTGGCTGCCATGCTGGAGGCCAACCCAGATGATCTGGAGATCATCGACGGGGTGGTGGCCGTGCGGGGATCGCCCGACCGATCCAAGACAGTGGCCGAGGTGGCCCGGCTGTCGTACATGGCCCCGTTCACCTTGGACGACGCACTGGGCGACGGCTTCGACGCGTCATTTGACTTCGAGACCCCGGCCGGCGGCTGGACCCAGTCGACCCACGTGTGCTGGGTGGAGCTCGACCCCGGCACCGGATTGGTGACCGTGCCCCGCTACCTGGTGGTGGAAGACTGCGGGGAGATGATCAACCCCGCAGTGGTGGAGGGCCAGATCCGGGGCGGGGTGGCCCAGGGAATCGGCAGCGTGCTGCTCGAGCGCATCGTCTACGACGACAGCGGGCAGTGCACCACGTCGTCGTTCATGGACTACCTGCTGCCCACCGCTGCCGAAATCCCCCATATCGACATCGAGCACCTCGAGGGGCCCTCTCAGGGCGACGTCCCCTGGCGGGGTGTCGGCGAGGGCGGAGCCATCGGTTCCCCCGCCGCGGTGTGCAACGCCATCGAAGACGCCCTCGCCCCTTGGGACGTTGAAATCATCGAGCAGCACCTACCACCCAGCCGCATCCTCGAGCTCATCGCTCCCACTTCTGAGCCCGCCGCAGGCGACCACTAGCGTGGGAGCCGTGAAGGACAACCCCGTTGGCGAGCGGCGGCCGATCCGCATTGCCGACATCGAATGGGAGGACTACGCCGATCCCGACGAGCCCGATCGGGAGCCGGGGCCGTTCGTGCGCTGGCTGGTAGACCCGGCGTCGGGAAACCGGGTCATGCACGTGAAGTCGTGGGCGGGTCGCAACGCCGCGGCCCACTGGCACCTGTCCGACACGGTGTATCTGGTGACCAAGGGCGAGTTCATCGTGGAGGGCGAGGAGCCCTATCGGGAGGGCGACCTGCGCTGGGTTAGAGGTGGATTCGCCTACGGGCCGGAGCGGTCGGGTCCCGACGGGTGCGAGTACTTGTTCTTCAGCCTCGGCCCCTACGACAAGCTCGACCCCGATGAGCATCCACCCCCACTGGGCCGCTGGGACGACCCCTCCACCTGGGTAGACGGTTACCCCCAAGTGGAACGGGCCAAGCTGATGGACAGCCCCCGATGAGTTTGACCATCACCCCCCTGGACGCCCCCCTCGGCGCGGAGGTTGCCGGCTTCGATTTCGCCGCCCCGACGGATTCGGAAACGGCCGCCGAACTACTGGCCGCGGTTGACGAGCACCTCCTCCTGCTGTTCCGCAACGCCGAGCCCCCCACTCCCGCCCAGGTGACCGACTTCTGCGAGTCATTTGGCCCTCTGCGACCCACCCTGGCCGACAAGTCCCGTCTGCCGGGATTCCCCGGCATCAACCGGGTGTCCAACGTGGACGTCGACGGCGTGGTCGGCACCGGGGGCACCGACGTGGTGACCTACCACTCCGATCTCAGCTTCACCCCCCCGCTCATCGAGTTCCTGTATCTGGATGCGGTGACGCTGCCTTCGGAGGGTGGAACCACCAAGTGGCTGAACCTGGTGGCCGCCTACCAAGACCTGGACGACGAATTCAAGGCGCGCATCGACAACATCGGCGTGGTCTACCGCCTGCGAGACGGCCTGGATTTCGGTAGCTACTTCAAAGCCACCGACGGCGAGGCGCTGCTGGCCGACCGCACCTGCATCTCCCTGGTGCAGACCAATCCCCGCAACGGCCGCCGCAGTGTGTGGCCCAACACCGGCCCAGACTTCGCCGCGGACGTCGAGGGGCACAACTCCGACGAGGGTGCTGCTCTTTTGGCAGAGCTGTTCGCCCACTGCACCCAAGACCGCTACGTCTACGAGCACCACTGGGCCGTCGGAGAGTCCGTCTTCTGGCTCAACACCCAAACCATGCACCAGCGCGAGGCCTTCCCCTCCGACCAGGTACGAGAGCTCCGCCACGTGAACATCCTGGGCCACACCGACCCCCGCCAAGCCGCCTAGGGTCTCTGGCCATAACGGCGACAGAGACCGCAACCAGGATCCTTCAACCAGGACACAGTCTCTGAGACCTCTGCTTCTTGGGTGCATGAAACGGATAGATGCCCATATCATTTCCCTCTATGCCGCCGACGCTGTATCGAGACACCAACTATTCGTTGACCCACCTGATCGAAGAGATCAGGCACGGCGAGATTGCTCTACCAGATATCCAGCGTCCTTTCGTTTGGTCATCAGCCAAGGTGCGCGACCTCTTCGACTCCATGTATCGGGGATACCCGATAGGCACACTGCTC
>JAJEIJ010000005.1:0-65019 GCA_022827725.1 Acidimicrobiia bacterium | reverse complement strand
AGAACCCGACCGCCGACGCCGACTCCAGACCTGGGTCCACAACTACAATCTCCACAGGCACCACACCGCCATCGCAGACACACCCGCCTCACGCGTCCACAACCTCTATGGACATTACAGCTACCGAACGATTTCAGTGCGTACGATGGGCTGCTGAACTGTTTAATGTTGAACTTGGAATTCTCATTCCAACAGAACATGATGTCATCAAACGATGGAGGACCAGACTTGGCACAAGGAGATTCGAGTTTCTTCGGTGGGCTGCCGGATACGTGTATAAGGATCAACGACTTCAAAGAGGTGTCAATGCCTGGTCAGAACTACTAGCGGTATTGAACGACGCTATAGGGGATGAATGGCTGTTCAAAGCAGAGGATATGCTCTCTGATGTTGAGCACATTGTTCTCCCCGATGTAGCGCAGAATATTTTGACAGACTCAGGTGATTGGCGCGATATTGGCGACAGCTGGCTGGTCAAGTGGGACGGCACAATCCCTGACAAAGCCGAACGCATTCTAAGACTGACTTGCAGACCCATGACGCCAGCAGAACTCATCGAAGCCATCGGCCATGGCTCTATCGGTTCACTCAAGAATTGGCGGGGCTCAAACCTGATGCGTGTAGACAAGGCATTCCGGCTAGCACCACGGGACTGGGGAATGGAAGAGTACGAGGGCATCATTACCGAGATCACCCAGAGGATTGAACGTGGAGGCGGTGTTGCCAGCAAGGCAGAAATCATCGACGAATTTACAAATGATTTCGGCATTAGCGTCACATCCATAAATATGAATCTCGGACTCTCAATTTTCAATGTGGTCGGTGACTCGGTCAGGTTCGCAGATTCATTCAGCTTCGACCCGATGCCACCCTCGACAGCAGCAGGCGCTGTCCAAACAACAGAAGGGTGGGGGGAACGGCACACGGTTACTGAAGACCCTATGGAGAGCTGGAACGACACCGATTGGCTCCATGAGCCTCCGACTGTCGACGACCTGGCCCGGTTGGTCATGAGCGATAACGCAGCAAGTCTCTGGTTGCGCTCACCCAATCCTGATCTTGGCTACGAGAGGCCGCTGGAACTTGTTGCAGCAGGCGATGCCCAACGAGTGATCGACCTACTGCTCGCCCTGGCGGAGGGTGTCACTGCTTAGGCTCGATCCACGTCACCAGCCACGCGTGGCGGAAAGCACAGCCGGTCAAGCTGTCATTGGGTGTCGGTAGGGTCACGGCCATGTTGTTTGATGTCCTGACCGAACCAGCCACTGTGCCGATGGGGCTCGGGTACCACCCGGACTTCTTGGCTGCCTCCGAGGAGGACGGGCTGCTCGCTCATATCGACAGCTCTGAGTGGCTCACAGACCTGTCGCGGCGTGTTATGCACTTCGGCTACAAGTACGACTACACCAGTCGCGGCCTTGATGAAACGGCTCGCATTGGGCCATTGCCCAAGTGGCTGGCACAGCTGTCGCACATGGTGCGTGAAGCTGCATCTGAGGAAGCGAAGCGGTTGCTCGACCCTCAGCGACCGTTCGAGCAGGCGATCGTCAACGAGTACCTGCCGGGACAGGGAATCGCCCCCCACATCGACAGGGACTGCTTCGGCCCCGCCGTCGCCACCGTGAGCCTGGGCTCGGCGGTCAACATGGACTTCTGCTGCGAATCGACCGGAGACGATTACGTGCAGCGCCTGGAACCGCGCAGCCTTGTTCTCCTTCACGGCGATGCCCGCTCCAAATGGCGCCATGGCATCGCCAAGCGGCAATCCGACACAATGAACGGCCTAAAGACCAAGCGTCAGCGACGCGTCTCGATCACGTTTCGCACCATCGCAGAAGCCGGGCTCGCCAATGGTGCCTACGACCTCGGTCACCATTAGACCTGGTGCCGTGAGAGACAAGAATCTCGGATGTTTGGAACGGGGGCACAGTAGGTGAACGCATTCACGTCATACGTAAGCGAGCAGCTCAAGGCGTACGTCTATCTGTTGATCGATCCGCGCGACGATGAGGTCTTCTATGTGGGCAAGGGAAACGGAAGCCGGGTGTTCGCCCACGCCCTGGATGCTCTTGGCGACGAGGAAGCTGCGAGCGACAAGCTGGACCGGATCAGGGAGATTCACGCAGCAGGCCACGAAGTCGAACATCAGCTGCTGCGGTTTGGACTCACAGACCGAACCGCATTCGAGGTCGAAGCAGCGGCAATTCAGCTGCTGGGCATGGACGAACTCACCAACAAGGTCCAGGGCCATCACGTTTGGCTGCGGGGCCGAATGACCACTGATGTCGCAATATCGATTCTTGATGCTCCCCAAGTGTCCGAAATCAAGGAGCGGGTGATTCTGTTTCGGATTCCCCGGCTCTGGTCACCAGAGATGTCCGCCGAGGAACTGTACGAGACAACTCAAGGTTGGTGGACGCTTGGGCCCCGCCGCAATGGTGCCGACTACGCCTTTGCCGTCAACCGAGGAGTCATCCGCGAGGTGTATCGGATTGACAGCTGGCGACAGCGACAGCGAGGCGACCGGGACTGGGAACAAGACATCGGCAAATCCCGCAAACGGTGGGGCTTCAGCGGCGAGGTTGCCGATGAGCTCGGGCACTACCGCGGCACCAGCGTGCGGCACCTCTTCAAACAAGGGGAGTCCTTGCCCTTCAAGTACGTGAACTGCTGAGTTCGACCTCCCTCCTAGCTGGGATTCAGTCAGAACTCTGATCCACCAAGTAGAAGAAGCCGCGGCGTGATGCCCTGAGCCGCAGTATGCGGCTACGAACTCACTACTTGGGCGAGGAAGGTCGCCGAGCTTCTGCTTTCCTCTTGCGCAATCTGCTCAAGAAGCCCCATGAGTCGGGAATGAGGCCTCGGTTAGCTGTGATTGCCGGCAGCACTTTGGGCGTGGGGTATTCGTCCTCGCTGTGGTCATTAGCCGGGGATTCGGCGCTCATGTCATCAGGCTATCTGCAAGAGCCACACGGAGAGGTTTCCAAATCCGACCATGGCCGTCACTCCTTGGAGGGGCCCTATGTCAGACAAGGCTCCGAAAAGATAAACCCCCGCCTGCCCTGCATCGCAGGCCAAGCGGGGAAGATTGAGGCCACCCTACCCAATCTCTTGCTCGTTGACAACGAACGAAAGTGACTCGGACGGGTTGGCAAAAAATAACCCCGCCATGCCCTGCGGAACAGGGCAGGCGGGGAAGAACAGTGACACCATACCCGATGCCAGCACCGATGCCAACGAATTCAAGAGGGCCTTTAGAGATGCGGTGCAAAAGATAGCCCCGCCATGCCCTGCGGAACAGGGCAGGCGGGGAAGTACGAGGTCACGGTAGCCGAGCACATGGGCAACCACAATGAAATATCGCCTGACCGCGGTGCTGGTGGAGGTCGATGACTAAGTCAGTTAGGCGATTTGGGGGGCTGTGGGCAGGGCTTCCACGGCCTTGCCGACCTCATAGCTGGCAACCGCCAAGTCGTGCTGGGTCTGCAGGTTCATCCAGAACTGGGGCTCAACGTCGAACCAGTGCCCGAGTCGAAGCGCCGTATCCCCGGTGATCGACCGCTTTCCGGCAACGATCTGAGACACGCGATTGGGCGGCACGGCGATCTGGCGGGCGAGGTCGGTAGGCGTGATCCCAAACTCCTCTAATTCGCCCTTCAGCACCTCTCCAGGATGGACAACTCGTCGCAACATTCCTCACTCCCGGTTTCACGCTCAAAGAAAGACCCGGCCCTCATGGAGCCGGGTGGGTGCCGTCAATATACCGCGTCAGCTAACCAACCCCGATCTCAATTTGGGTCACATAGATCTCCTGGCGCAGCCGCCGCTCGACCTCATCCTCATTTGCGCTCTCAAAGAACAGCGTAAGGGCTTCGACAAGGTTGTCTCGTGCCTCGGCGACCGTCTCTCCCTGGCTTGCGACATCGACCTTCGGGCAGAACGCGACGTAGCCATCGCCCTCGCTACTGACTGTCGCGGTAAAGCGTCTGTCCACCTCACACCTCCCATTGCAAAATTACCGGCTGGCGGGACGTTGGAGACAGGCAAACCTGGGCTGGTGGTGCCACTTCCAGTGTGGGGTTCAGGCGCGGTCTTTGAGGGAGTCGAGGAAGTCCTCGGAATTCATGTGCCGGCTGAACCGGCCAGCGGCGAGGTCGCCATCAGGATCCGGTGAATTTGGCTCTACAGCCGACTGGGCTGCCCGACGCCTGCGGCGGCTCGACAGCGCTGCTATTGGCGACCGCAACACCGACATAAGAGACAACGCAAACCTCCAGGGCAACTTCGCCGATCAACGTACAGACCAGTATTGCGCGCCGCATCGCCAGTGACTCGTACTAATCTGCACGGCGTACGCCCTTGCTAGCCTCTCCCGATTTCGGTGAAGCGACCTTGGGCATTGCTGGCCGGGGGGGTGGTGAGCTGGAGCTCAAGCCGCCACCCCCCAGGGCCTTATCCTCTCCACCTGCCCTGTCGACATCGCCTTGAGTTGAACCCGCTCCACATTCTGCGGGTTGAAAGTCCCACAAACTGCGGGTTGGAAGCGCATTTCAGTCAATTTTCTACAGTTACCGCACGAATCTTCCCGACCTGTTCCGACCAGTCTGCTACTAGTGGGGTCGGGGGGAGATGGCTAGGGATAGGGCTACTGCCAATACTGCGGCTCCGGCGCCTAGGAGGTAGGAGTTGGCTAGGGAGGTGCCGGTGATGTCGGTGCCGATCACGATGACCATGGTCTGCATGCCGGTGGTTACGCCCACTTGGGTGAGGGTGCCCCGCATGCCGGAGGCCACGCCGTAGTCCTCGGGCTCCACGGCGTCGGAGGCGGTGGTGGTGAGCGACGGGAGCTGGATGCCGTGGCCGATGGCCACTACGAACAGCCCCGCCACCGTCCAGCCCAGCGACGCCTGCCAGGCCGACAGGGCGAAGAACACCATGCCCACCGCCAAAAGCGACGATCCCACCACCGGGGTCATCCGGGCCCCAAGGCGGGGGTGGATGTAGCCGCCGGCGAAGGCGCACGAGCTGAACGTGATCGGCCGCACCGCCAACAGCAGCGTGGCCGCCCCGAGGCCCCAGCCCAGCCGCTCGGTGAACAGGAACGGGGTGATCACCAGGCCGCCCATGAACGAGAAGTTGGCCAGGGTCACCACCCAGATGGGGATGCTGAAGTTGCGCTTTCGCAGGTAGTCCATGCTGATGATGGGCTCGGGCACGCTCTGTTCGATGCGGGCGAACGCGGCCAGAAGCACCACCCCGCCGGCCATGAGGACGATGCTCACCGAGGTGCCCACCCCGTCGTTGCCCAACATCGTGAGCCCCACCAGCACCAGCGCCACCCCGGCCGACAGCGTGAGGCCGCCCCAGTAGTCGATGGACACCTCCAGGCCGCCGCCCATGGGCCGCACCACCGTGGCGCTGGTTACCAGGCCGACCACGGCGATCACCCCGAAGAAGGCGAACACCCACCGCCAGCCGAACTGCTCCACGATCTGCCCGCCCACGATCAGCCCGATGGCCGGCGCCCCCGACAACGCCGACTGGTACCAGCCGATGGCCCTCGAGCGGGTGGAGATGGGGAACGCCAAAAGCACCATGGCGGTGCCCGCGGCGGTGGCCACCCCGTTGGCCACCCCGGCCGCCACCCGGAACCCGATGAGGCTCTCGATGTTCCAGGCCAGCCCGCTGAGCGGGGTCACCACCACCAGCATCACCGCGGCGGCGAGAAACGCCCGGCGGTGGCCGTAGATGTCGCCAAACTTGCCGCCCAAAGACGTGGACACCGCCGAGGCCAAGATGGCCCCGGTCACCGTCCAGCTGGCGGCCCCGGTTCCTGTGTTCAGGTCTCGGGCGATGTCGCCAACGGCCACCGCGATCACCGTCAGGCTCATGCTCACCCCGAACTGTACGGGGACGATGGCCGCCATCAGGCGGAACCGGTAGCGGTCGTCGTAGCCGACCGCGGCGGTGCTCAGGGCGTCACGCCGAGCTCAAGCCGACAGCGCGGCGGTCACCGCGGCGGCCGCGGTCTCCTGGGCGGCCACCGCGCCGGGGATGGCCAGGGTCATGCCGAAAAAGCCGTGGAACATGCCGTCGTAGCGGTACACCTCACACGCCACCCCGGCCTCTTGGAGCGCGGCCCCATAGGCCTCGCCCTCGTCGCGCAGCGGGTCGTACTCGGCGGTGATCACACACGCCGGGGGCAGACCGCTGAGGCTTTCGGCCTTGATGGGCGAGGCATAGGGGTTGTCGCGGTCGGCCACATCGGCGTACTGGTCGTAGAACCAGTCCATCGACTCCTTGGTGAGGAAATAGTCGAAGCCGTTCTCGGTCTGCGACGGCCAGGCATTGGAGTCCATGTCGCAGCACGGATACACGAGCAGCTGATGGGCGATGGCCGGGCCGCCCCGGTCTCGGGCCATCTGGGCCACCACTGCGGCCAGGTTGCCCCCGGCGCTGTCGCCGGCCACCCCCAGCCGGGCGGCATCGGCGCCGATGTCGGCCGCGTTCTGGGCCACCCACTGGGTGGCGGCGTAGCAGTCCTCGGCGGCGGCGGGGAACTTGGCCTCAGGGGCGAGGCGGTAGTCCACCGACACGAACACCATTCCGGTGCGATTCACCATCTCTCGCACCTGGCCGTCGTGGCTGTCGATGCCGCCGATCACCCAGCCCCCGCCGTGGAAGAACACCACCACCGGTCGGGCCTCATCGGTGACCTCGGCCCAGTAGATGCGGATGGGCAGGTCGGTGCCGTCGGGGCCGGCGATCACCCTGTCTTCGGTGCGGGCCACATCCTCCACCGGCATGTCGCCGAGCTGCATGCGGTTGCGCAGCTCCACCGCGGTCATCGAAGCGATGCCCGCAAAGCTCACGCCGTTTTCTTCCATCATGTCCATGACGGCCTTGGCGGCCGGATCTAGTGCCATGGCCCGCACACTAACCGAGCCCAATGCGCCTGCTTGGGGTCGCGCCGTTTACCATCGGCCTCGGAACTGCGCCGCACACACAAGGGGATTGGCATGGAGTTTGCGATGTTCTACGAGATTCCGGTGGCTCGGCCCTGGACTCGTGAGAGTGAGTACAACGCCTACCAGAACACCATCGAACAAGCCGTTCTGGGCGACAAGATGGGCTTCCACTCGTTCTGGACGGTGGAGCACCACTTCTTGGAGGAGTACTCCCACTGCTCCAACCCCGAGGTGCTGTACGGCCACATAGCGGCGCTCACCGAGAACCTGCGGATCGGCTACGGCGTGCGGCTTCTGCCCAAGCCCTACAACCACCCGGTGCGCACAGCGGAGTCGGTGGCGGTGCTCGACCTCATCAGCAACGGGCGGGTGGAGTTCGGCACCGGCCGCTCGTCCACCCGGGCCGAGCTGGAGGGCTTCAACATCCACCCCGACGAGACCCGGGCCCAGTGGGACGAGGCGCTGCGCCACATCGTGGGCTGCTGGACCAACGACGAGTACGAGTTCGAGGGCGACTACTGGTCGATGCCCAAGCGCCGGGTGCTGCCCAAGCCCCGCCAGGATCCGCACCCGCCCATCTGGGGGGCCACCAGTTCGGTGCCCGGCCACTACGAGATCGGCAAGCGGGGCATCGGGCTGTGCTCGTTCACCGTGGGCCAGCCGCCCGAGGACCTGGCCGAGCGGCTCGAGGCCTTCCGCAAGGGCCACGCCGACTGCGACGAGCCGGTGGGCGCGTTCCGCAACGAGCGGGCCGCCACCTTCACCATGGTGCACTGCAACGAGACCAACGAGAAGGCCCGGGCCGCCGCCGAGGAGTCGTTCGTGTGGTATCCGGGCTACGGGGGCGGGCTCATCGCCTCGGTGGCCGACTACCTGGCCGACCTGGAGGTAGCCGAGCTGGGCACCTACGAGTACACCGGCGATGCGGCCAAGAGCCGCGACGAGGGCCTGTTGGGCCAGATCACCATGGACTACATCTGGGAGTCGGGCGCCGCGGTGATTGGCGACCCCGACCGGTGCGTGGAGATCGCCAAGCGCTACGAGGCGGTGGGCTGCGACCTTTTGTTCTGCCTGTTCAACCCGTACAAGATGGCCCATGAGGATGTGATGACCTCCATCGAGCTCATGGGCAAATACGTGATCCCGGAGTTCAAGAAGAGCTAGTCGATTACTGACTGGAGGCGGCCATGGCCCTGCTCAACATCCGCTACGACTTCCGCTGCCCGGACATCTGCCCGGTGCCGGTGGAGGAGCTGTACCACGCCGCCATTGAGCAGGCGGTGTGGGCCGAAGACTTGGGCTTCGTGTCGGTCACGCTGTCGGAGCACCACGGCTCCGACGACGGCTACCTGCCCTCGCTGGTGGCGCTGGCCTCGGCCATCGCCGCTCGCACCGAGAACATCCACATCATGCTGGCCGCGCTCATCGCCCCGATGCACGACCCGCTGCGGATCGCCGAAGACCTGGCCGTGTTGGACCGGATCAGCAAGGGCCGCATCAGCGTGACGGTGGCCGGGGGGTATGTGCCCTCGGAGTTCGAGATGTTCGGCTATACGACGGGCGACCGGGTGCGCTTGACCGTGGAGATGGTGGAGACCCTCAAGGCGGCGTGGACCGGCGAGCCGTTCGAGTTCCGGGGCCGCACCGTGCGGGTGACCCCCACCCCGTATCAGAATCCCCGGCCGGCCATCTGGCTGGGCGGCAGCGGCGAGCCGGCGGCCCGCCGGGCGGCCCGCATCGCCGATGGATTTTTGCCCACCATGCCCGAGTTCTGGGATTTCTACCGAGACGAGGTGATCAAGCTCGGCGGTGACGACCCCGGCCCGGCCACCTCCGGCGGCATCGGCTACCTGCACATCACCCACGACCCCGACGCCACCTGGGCCCAAGTCGCCCCCCACGCCCTCCACGAGATGAACGCCTACGGCCAATGGGCCGCAGAGTCCGGCGCCGCCACCGGCTACGAGCCCGTGAACGACGCCGATGCCCTCCGAGCCATGGGCATGCACCACCTCATCTCCCCCGCCGAGGCCATCGAGATGATCCAGTCCATGGGCGACTTCGACGCCCTAATGTTCCACCCCCTAATGGGCGGCCTAGACCCCGCCCTATCCTGGGAAAACCTAAGACTCTTCGAAACCGAGGTCCTCCCCCACCTCTGAGCCACCGAGAGTTATTTGGATCAATTCATCTTTCGGGGCCAGCAACCAAGGATAGACAAATGGCAATATATAAGTTGGAACAAAATGGTGATGCGAAGGTCGTGACTCCATTAATCCGCCGCAAGTTTGCGGATTGTGGGGTGAAAGAGACTAAAGACTTACAACCTGCGTTGGCGTCCTGTCCCAGCGCCATCGAGGAGATTGCCCCTGGCACCCTCATAATTTCAGAGGAATATGGTATTGGGCGACTCAAGGGGAGCAATCGGCGAATTGATCTCCTAGGAGTTGACAAGAGTGCCAACATCGTGATTATCGAACTTAAGCGAACAGAAGAAGGAGGCGATGCAGAATTGCAGGCCATCCGCTATGCCGCCATGATGGCCACGGTCACGTTCGATGACACGGTGGAGATATATGGAGAGTATCTCAAGAAACAGAAGGCTGAACAAGTAATTGAATCCGATTTTGATCTTATGGATGATGCTAAACAAAGGCTCTTGGCACACCTAGACTGGGACGAATCAAACGAAGAAGAGTTTGGCCAACAAATGAAAATAGTCTTGGCATCTGCCGACTTCTCTCCTGAACTTACTACGTCAGTGATATGGCTCAACGATAATGGATTGGACATTCGTTGTGTGCGGTTACACCCATACCGGTATGGCGCATCTGATTCTCTTAGCCCCGAAAACGACAAAGTCTTCTTGGATATTCAAACAATTATTCCTCTTCCAGAAACGTCAGACTACCAGGTGGCACGTAGAATCAAAGAACAGGGTGAAAAACGATCCAGAGAACAAAAGAAAACTCGCCCAAAATATGACCTTCAGATATCAGGTCAACGTTTCACTAGTTTAAATCGTCGAGACATAATACGTAAACTCTTGGAATTCGCAAAAAAGGACGAGGCGATCAGTCGTGCCGAAATGAAATCAATCTTGGGAGGAACGCACTTTGAAGGAGAGTGTCTAGTATCTGAAGATATCAAAGATCGACTACGTGACGACACGCTCGCCCATCAGCCATATAAGCGCTTCTTTCACGAGGACGATGAGATCTTCCACGAGGAAGAGGGAACATACATCTTCTCTAATCAGTGGAGAATTGAAGATGCAGTAAACGCTGCCAATCAATTCAAAGTAAAATTTCCTGATCTGGAAATTGAAATTTCTGCTACTTCCCAGTTATAGCATTTCATCAATCGTGGCTATCAAGTTCTGAGAGTTGTTATGATTCATTAGCGACCGAAATAGTTCGTGGCATTGACGGTCGCCTGGACCATGGCAGGCCCACTGGCGAGGTGACCGGCGTCAACGACGATGAGTTCGCTGTCGGACCAGGCGTTGGCAAGCTCCTGGGCAGTGGCGATCGGGGTGCTGTGGTCGAGCCGGCCGTGGATCAATATCGCTGGAATGCCGTGCAGGCGGTGAACGTTACGGATGATCTGGCGGGGTTCTAACCAGGCCCCATGGTGGAAGTAGTGAGTGACGATGCGGGCGAACCCCATACGGAATCGAGGGTCGTCGTAGCGGGGGTTCGGCTCGGCACTTGAAACCACTGCGTCCTCCCACCGACACCACTCCGCAGCAGCTTGCTCGCGAACGCTGAGATCGGGGCTATTGAGCAAGCGGTAGTACGCGGCAACGAGATTGTCATCTCGGCCGCTGACCCCTGCACCGGCCCGAAACCGCTCCCAGGCTTCCGGGAAGAGGCGGCGGGTGCCGTGGTACAGCCAGTGGATCTCATCTGGATCAGAAGTGGTCACTGCCAGCAACACAATCTCTGACACCCGCTCGGGGTGCCGCTGGCCATATACGAGTCCTAGCGTCGACCCCCAGCTGTTGCCGAACACGAGCCACCGGTCGATGCCCAGAAGAGACCGAAGCCCCTCTATGTCCCGCACTAAGTGATCAGTCGTGTTGTGCTCAAGGCTCGTGGCGATGTCACCGGCATGCGGAGTGCTGCGGCCCGCCCCTCGCTGATCGAACAGCACGATCCTGTAGACGGAAGGGTCGAAGAACCGCCGATGGGTGGGGGTGCAGCCGCTCCCCGGCCCGCCGTGCAGTACCAGCGCTGGCTTCCCCTCCGGGTTGCCACAGATCTCCCAATAGACGCTGTTGCCATCGCCGACATCCAAATGGCCAGCCTCGAATGGTTCAACCTCTGAAAACAGCCCCGACATCAAGCCCTCATTTCAGCCGAGCCAATGCTCCCCATGCCTCTTGTATGTCTATACAGGCCGCTAGCAGCCGGTGGCGGCCCTCATGACTAGGCAGGCTTCTTCAATGCGTGCCGGGCTGAGCTTGACCACCCTGCGCCGGAACGCCTGGCGGGGAAGGGTGTGGATGGTGTCGAAGTTGATGACGCTGTCGGTGGGAACATCGTCATCTGCCACAGTGAGGGGCAGCTCCGAAGACAAGCCTCGGCGGGTGCGGGTGAGCGTGGCAACAACCACGGAGCCAATGCGATCGGCAACGGGATCGCGGGTGAGCACAAGCACCGGACGATCGCCCCCTGGGGCGTCGGCAAACCAGATCTCACCCCGCTGCATCGGCCCATTCCGACCAGTCTTCAGCAGGTGTCCAGCGCTCCACCGAGGTGAAGGCCAGTTCCTCAGAGGTCAGCGGATTCTCCTCGTAGACGAAGGCATCATGCTGGGCCGCCAACTTGTTGAGGTGACGGCGCAGCGCCTCCCGCATCATTTCGGATTGCGGGATTCCCAGGGACACCGCCATCTCCCGCACCTTCTCCGCCACCTCAGGCTCCACCCGAAAACTCAGCATTGTCATACATCAAGTGTACTATGTATGACAGAACAAAGTCAGCGCAGAATCACCCTTCAGAGGGGACTTCGTAGCGCTCGGTGTAGTCGGCGAACTGCTCGCGGACTTCTTCGGCTGATAGGCCGAACTGATCCAGGGTGTAGCGGTGGCGGCCGAAGCGGTCTTGGGGGTTTTCTTCCATCCAGGCGGCCATTCTGCGTCGGCCTAGATCGCCGAGCTCCATGTTGAAGTGTCGGTAGATGCGCTCTACTGAGCCGACCGGGTCGTCCATCAGCTCGGCGTATTGGAGATCGAACACGGTGTCGTCTGGGCCCCGGCGGTCCCGGAACTCGGTGCCGGCCTTGATGCCGTGGAGGCACTTGTCTCTCCAGATATGTCCCACGGCGTCGAAGTCCACCTTGTCGGTGTTGGTGGCGTGGAGGGTGCAGTTGAGGCTGGCTACTGAGCCGACCACCTTCAGGGGGTCGCGATGGGTCCATACCACCCGGGCGTCGGGATACACGGCGTACAACGCATCCAGGTGCCACATGTGGCCGGGAGTCTTCAGCGACCACCGCTGGGTCGGGATGCCCGATTGCAGCACCTGCAAGCACAGGCGATGGAACCCATAGGCCGGCACCATGTCGCAGGTCTCGAACCAGGCCCCGTAGGTGTTGAACGTGCCCTGGGTCTCGAAGTGGATCGACTTGAACTCGCCGCCCAGCAGCGTGACGCACTCGGTGGGCAGCGTGGCCGCCATCGGATGCATGGCCTGCACTTTGGGGGCCAGCTTGGCCAACTGGCCCGACCCCTTTACCGACTCGGCAATGCGGGGGTCTTCCCGGTGATTCGAGAGCGTGGGCGGCGGGGCCACTACCCCGCCCTCCCAGCCCAACAGCGACCGGTTCTGTGGGTCGAGATCCAGCAGATTGCTGAGCAAGGTGGTGCCAGTGCGAGGCAGGCCGGTTACCACAATCGGGGCGGTGACCTGCTCTTTAGCCACCTCGGGATGCTGGTTGACCCAGTCCACCACCCGCAGCCGCATCTGAAGCGTGGAGTCGATCAGACCTCCCAGGATCATCCGGCCCAACTGGCTCAGATTTCCTTCGTCGTTGATGGAGTCCACCAGGATCTCAAGCCCTTCTCGCCAGCCGTCAGGGCCGAATTCGTCGAGCTTGGCCGACTCTTGAGCCTTGTTCACCAGGGCATCGGCATCCAGCCGCCCATGGCCGGGTCGGATGCGGCGAACGGTGCGGCCATAGCCGTTCATCGCCCTCACCACTAAGGGAAGGGACGACTTGTCGGAGGCCCTGACGTCTCGCTTGGCATCGCTCATGGTGGCGTAGGTTAACGCCCCAATGCCGTTTGGCCTCAGGCGGTGCCGGCGGCGAGGGCTTCGCCGATGCGCAGGAGTTGGGTAGTGGACCCGCCCAGCGAGAGCTCAAGGTGCTTGGCCCACACGTAGTAGCGCCATAGGGGGTAGTCGCGGTCGACGCCCATACCGCCGTGGAGGTGTTGGGCGGCATTGGCCACCCGCTGGCCTCCGTCAGCGGCCCAGTACTTGGCCACGGCCACCTCGGTCGATGCCTCCAAACCCTGGTCTAAGCGCCAGCAGGCTTGCAGGGAGGTGAGGCGGATGGCCTCGGTGTCGATGTAGGCGTCGCCCACCCGCTGGCCGACGGCCTGGAAGGTGGCGATAGGACGGCCGAACTGCTCCCGCTCACTGGTGTAGGCCGCGGTCAGCCGCAGAGCTTCGCTCACCACCCCCACAGCCACCGCGCTCAGCGCGGCCGTACAACGCTGCACCAGCCAGTCCACCGCCTCTGCGCCGGTACCCAGCCGATCAGCCGGTGCGTCAACCAGCACCACCTTCCCCTCGACCAAGCCCGACGTGGCCTCCTGGGGATCAACCTCCACCGATGGGGCGGCATTGTGTACCAAGAACAGCCCGACGCCGTGGTTCGTGGATGCGGGAACCAGGAAGCAATCGGCCTGATCGGCGAACGGGACCATCTCCTTGGTGCCGCTCACCGTCCAGCTGTCGCCGGCCGCCACCGCTGTTGCAGAGGGTTCGGCGGGATCGCGGCCCGGCTCCACCAGCGCCGGCGACACCAGCGCCGATCCGGTGGCCATCTCCGCCAGCAGATCCTCGTCGGGGTCGAACTCGGCCACCGCCATCGCCGCCACTGGCGCCAGAAACGGCACCCGGCCGGTGGTGCGCCCGATCTCCTCCAGCATCAGGCAGGTGGCCAGAAAGCCCAAGCCACCCCCGCCGCACTCCTCGGGCAACGACACGCCCACCAGCCCGGCATCGCACAACTCCCCCCACACGTAGTCGTCGTGGGTCAGGCCATCGGCCTCCAAATGCTTGTGCCGCTCAGGGGTCGACAAGTCGCCCAAGATCTGGCGGCTCAGATCGGCAACCGCCTGCTCCTGCTCAGAAAAGGAGAAATCCACCGGCCAAGTGTGGCACCCCTCTGACCGAGGGGCGCATTTGAGCAAAAATGGCGGCTCTGTCTCTTAGTCGCACCCTGAGCATCGCATTCTGGCTGCTGGCTGCCATGGCTCTGTTGGCCGCCTGCGGCTCCGACGCGCCTCCGTCCCCGACAATCCCGGTGGCCACATCATCAGCCGAGGCACCTACTTCGACTGCTCCCACGGCCCAATCGACAGCTGACCACTCTGCGGAGCCAACCACTGCGTCACCCACCGCTGAGCGCACCCCCGCCCCTGAGTCCCCGCCCCCCTCTCCCACCCCGGTCAGCACATCACCCCCCGCAAGTCCCACCTCCCAACCCACAGACGTTCAACCCACCGCCGGGCCAACCGACCAACCTTCGACCCCAATCCCAGAGCGCACCGTCCCCGCAACTGCGGAACCCTCCGCGGCCCCTACACAGTCCCCCACTTGGTCGGGAACACTCACCTACCAGGTGGTTGCCACCCATCCCCACGACACCTCAGCGTTCACTCAAGGGCTGCTTTGGTCCGACGGCCTGCTGTATGAGAGCACCGGGCTACGAGGGGAATCGGTGCTGCGCATCGTGGATTTGCCCACTGGTCGTGTGCTTCAGGAGACCGCGGCCGATCCCCAGCACTTCGGGGAGGGCCTGACCCTGGTTGGCGAACAGCTCATCTGGCTTACTTGGCAGGCTGGCACAGCCACGGTCCACCACCGGGACACGCTCGAGCAATCCGGCAGCTTCAATTACTCCGGCGAGGGCTGGGGGTTGTGCCACGACGGCGACCGGCTGGTGATGAGCGACGGGTCGAACACGCTCAGCTTCCGCCACCCCACCACGTTCCAGGTGATGGGCACGGTTCTGGTCACCCGGGCCGACGGCAGCCCGGTGAACCGGCTCAATGAACTGGAGTGCGTCGGTGACGACGTGTGGGCCAACGTCTGGCTCACCGATCGCATCGTGGTGATCGACCCCGACACCGGCGCGGTCATCGCCGAGGCCGACATGGCCGGGATCATCAACCCCCACCCGGCGTTGACCGACAGCAACGATGTTCTCAACGGCATCGCCTATCGACCCGACACCGGGACGTTCCTCATCACCGGCAAGCGCTGGCCCACCATCTTCGAGGTGCGGTTTGAGTGACGCACCGCTGGTCGCCGGTGTGGATGCGGCCAAGGGCGGATGGGTCATGGCCACCACCGCCACCACTCCCGGCTCCCCGGTGGCGTTCTCGGTGTGGCCGTCGTTCGCCGACGTATGGGCCGAAGCACGGTCCCAAAGGCTGGTGGCCGTTGGCGTCGACATGCCCATCGGACTGCCAGGTCAAGACCTGCGCCGCTCCGACATTGAGGCCCGAGAGCTCCTCGGCCCCCGCCGCTCCTCGCTGTTCTGGACTCCGCCGCTGGGCGCGCTCGACGCCGCCGACCACGCCGAGGCCAATCGGCTGTCTAGGGAAGGCACCAGCCGGGGCCTGTCCATACAGGCATTCCACCTGCTGCCCAAAGTACGGGAAGTGCGAGCCGTGCTGACCCCAGACGACCTCGCCCCTCACGCAAAGCCCCAGGCCGCAGAAGTCCACCCCGAGACCAGCTTCGCCGTGCTGGCCGGTGAGCCCATGTCGGTGTCCAAGCGCCAACTGGCCGGACAGGCTGAACGCATGGCTGCGCTGGCACCGGAGTTCGACAACCTCGGCACAGCTCCCCCAACCCTTCCGGGGACTTCCCTCGACGACTTGCTCGACGCCGCAGCCGCCGCCTGGACCGCCCGGCGCATGGCCTCCGGCGTAGCACTGATCCTGGGGCAAGGCGAACTCGACGCCACCGGCTACCCGATGGCCATCTGGGCCTAACTCCTACGCCAGCTCGGTATAGCCCGGGGTCTCCAAATGTGGGGTCTTCAGATACACCTTGGCCTCAGGCGATCCCTGAAAGCGGCCGTGGCTCCAGCGCACTTCCACGTGGCCGTCCACGTGTACGGGGGTGTCGGTGGCCTTGACAATCAGGTCGCCCCGCCACCGCACCACCGGCTGCACCCGGGCCTCGGGCCACACGTCGAACGACTTGAATGCGAACCGCTGGCGGAAATCCCACGGGGTGTCCACCCGATAGCGCACCGGTCGGCGGCGGTGATCGGTGCCCAACACGAAGTAGGGCGCAGGCTGAAGCCGCAGCAGCCGCCAGAGGGCTTCCTCCCTCTGGGTGGCTCTTTTTCCCAGCGCCTTTAGCCACCGCTCGGCGGAGGCGTGTGACACCGCCACCGAGAACCAATGGGCCGGCTCAGCCAACGACTCCGGCCACCGACGAGAGAACGGCCGCTTGAGGCGTTTGTGCTGATCGGCGCTCAAACCGGTCACCTTCAACGGCAGGTCGTCGAATCCGTCT
The DNA here is from genome assembly GCA_022827725.1 of Acidimicrobiia bacterium. Lineage (GTDB taxonomy): Bacteria > Actinomycetota > Acidimicrobiia > Acidimicrobiales > Bin134 > Poriferisocius. The sequence goes on along the minus strand of JAJEIJ010000005.1, from coordinate 48,281 downwards.
TCATGGCTGATGAGATACTCCCGGGCCGCCCGGTACAAAGACTGGTACTCCTCAGCAGCCACCTCGGCATACCAATCCTTCGCCTTCGGCGGTCTCATCACCAGCAGCCGATCGAACAGGTGCCCCGGCGACACGTTGTGCAGCAGCCTCGACCCGTACTTGCAACTCACCAGATACACATGGTCGATCCGCAGATCAGCCGGCGTCTGCTCATAGGAGGGCGCCTGGTGCGGCCCCTTCCACTCCACCCGCTTCGGCCGCCGATCCCGCAGGCCGTCTTCCGCGGCGGCAAACGCCACGCCGTTGGCCCAAGCCTCGTCAAACTGCACCCCGTGCTTGCCGTCGGCCCGGGCGGCGATGAGCTTGTTGTAGTGCCGGTGCTCCACCCCCACCATCGCCTCAGGCCGAGCCGCCAGCGCCTCGTCCACCGACGCCAAGCCGAGCATTCCCAGCCCGGTGACGATCTCGGTTATCTCGGTGCGAAGCGAAGCCATCTCCGCCCATCTTGGCCTCTGGGCCGCACCGGTGCATGGAGTTCAGCCGGAAAGCAGGCGCTTACGAGGAAGAAAGCACCCAAGATGCGAAACCGCATCCGATGATGGCATCCTTATGGGGTTCCCCCGAGCCCCCACGGAGCACGATGACGTTCAAAAAAGGTGACAAGGTTGTCTACCCCCACCACGGGGCGGCAACCGTGGTCAAGAAAGAGATGAAAGAGGCCTTCGGGGAGAAGACCGAATACCTGGTATTGCGCATGGCCCACGGCGAGATGGTGCTCTCGGTGCCCGTCGCCAAGGCCGAAGAGGTGGGGATGCGGTGGCCCATCTCCACCGAGGACGTGGAAGACCTGTTCGAGGTGCTCCGCAAGCGCGATGTGCGGGAGCCGGCCAACTGGAGCCGCCGGTTCAAGAACCACCAGGAGAAGCTCAAGTCGGGCGACGTCTACCAGGTGGCCGAGGTGGTGCGGAACCTGGCCCTGCGGGACCAGAACAAGGGCCTGTCCGCCGGTGAGAAGAGCCTCTTCACCAAGGCCCGCAACGTGCTGGTGTCGGAGCTGAGCTTCTCGTTGAACGTCTCCGAGGACGAAGCCCTCGACCGAGTTGAGCAAGCCCTGTCCTAAGCCTGCTCAACCGAAAACGAGCTTCTCTCCCCCACCCAGTCGACGAGTACGCTTACCCCCAACACGGGCTGTGGCGCAGCTTGGTCAGCGCACCTGCTTTGGGAGCAGGGGGTCGCCGGTTCAAATCCGGCCAGCCCGACTCGACAGACGGTCAAGCCAGTAACACGGAGACACTTAGAATGGCGGCCATGTCCGCCGCTCCCGGCTTCTTCGATGAGGCTGTCGATGAGGGTGGGCGGACTCGGGACCACTATCGGCCGGTGCAGGAGTGGTTCGACCGGCTGACGCTGGAGCAGGTGAAGGCGCTGGAGGAGCAGCGCAATGAGTCGTTCCGCCGCCAGGGGATCACCTTCACGGTGTACGGCGGCGACGAGGGTACCGAGCGCACTTGGCCCATGGACCTGTTCCCCCGGGTGATTGACGCCGAGGAGTGGGCCATGCTGGAGCGGGGGCTGATCCAGCGGGTCACCGCCCTCAACCGGTTCCTCGACGACATCTACGCCGGCGAGCAGGCCATCGTCCACGACGGCATCGTGCCCCGCCGCCTCATCACCTCGTGTACCGGCTTCGAGCGCGAGGCGATGAACGTGGCGGTCCCCATGGGGGCTCGCTGCCTGGTGGCCGGCATCGACTTGGTGCGCGACGGAGACGGCGCCTACCGGGTGCTGGAAGACAACCTGCGCAACCCCAGCGGCATCTCCTATGTGATCGAGAACCGGGCCGCCATGACCAAGCTGCTGCCCGCCGCATTCTCCGATCTGGCGGTCCGGTCGGTAGACCACTACGGGCGCTCGTTGCTGCGGGCCCTGCGGTCCATCGCCCCGCCCGCCTGCGGCGACGACCCCACCGTGGCGGTGCTCACTCCCGGCATCTTCAACTCGGCCTACTTCGAGCACGCCTTTCTGGCCCGCAGCATGGGCGTGGAGCTGGTGGAGGGGCGCGATCTGGTGGTGGACGACCACGTAGTGGCCATGCGCACCACCCGGGGACTGGAGCGGGTGGACGTGATCTACCGCCGCATCGACGACGCCTTCTTGGATCCGGTGGTGTTCAACCCCCAGTCCACCCTGGGAGTGCCCGGCCTGATGGCCGCCACCCGGGCCGGCACGGTGTCGATTGCCAACTCGGTGGGCAACGGGGTGGGCGACGACAAAGCGGTCTACGCCTATGTGCCCGACATGATTCGCTACTACCTGGGCGAGGAGACGATCATCCCCAACGCCGACACCTATCTCCTGTGGGAGGAGGACCAGCGGGCCGAGGTGCTGGAGCGGATCGACCAGCTCGTGGTGAAGCCGGTGGCCGAATCGGGGGGCTACGGCATCGTGATCGGTCCCAAGGCCACCGATGCCGAGCTGGCCGAAGCTCGCCAGAAAATCCTCGACGACCCTCGCAACTGGATCGCCCAAGAGGTGGTGAACCTGTCCCGGCTTCCAGCGTGGGCCGGCGATCACTTCGCCCCCCGCCACATCGACCTGCGCCCCTTCGTGTTGAGCGGCGAGCAGGTGGAGGTGATCCCCGGCGGGCTCACCCGAGTAGCCCTGCGGGAAGGATCGCTCATCGTCAACAGCTCCCAGGGCGGTGGCTCGAAAGACACCTGGGTGCTGGGCAGCCCCGACCAGAGCGGAGCGGAGGCGCAAAGCTGATGCTGGCCCGCCACGCCGAGGACATGTTCTGGGCCGGCCGTTACTTGGAGCGCGCCGAGGACACCGCCCGTATGGTGCGGGCCACCCTGCTCAGCACGGTGGCCGAGCCCCCGGCCCAGGCTATTGACCGGATGCAGAACCTGATCAGCACCCTGCGATTGGAGGTGCAAGCCCCCGCTGAAGATGTGGAAACCATGGCTGAGCGCCTGACGCCGTCACCGCCGATGCTGCGGAGCGAGGCCGGACTGGGCATCGATGTGCAGGCCGCCGCCACCCGATTGGTGGTGGCCCCCACCATGGCCGGGTCGGTGGCGTTTTGCATCGGCCGCACCAGGGAGAACTTCCGATCCCTGCGAGACCAGATCCCGTCGGAGCTGTGGGAGCAGATCAACGAATTCCACTTGCGGCTCCGACAGGAAGACTTCCCCGCAGCCATGGAGCAAGACCCGTTCCAAACCCTCGACTTCATTCGGGTGAGCTGCCAGTCGCTCACCGGCGTCATCAGCTCGTCTATGGCCCAGGGCGAGGGCTACCGGTTCTTGGTGCTGGGCCAGATGCTGGAACGGGCGCTGATGACCTGCCGCCTGATCAGTGTGCGCTATCCCGAGCACGACGGATCGTCTTACGACGAGATGGCCCTCACCCTCCGCTCGGTGTCAGCCTTGGAGGCCTACCAACGGGCCAGCCAGTCGTCCCCGCTGGGCTCTGACGTGGCCCGGTTCCTCATGGTGAACGACTCATTCCCCCGGTCGGTGCTCTATTGCCTGCGATTGAGCGAGACCCAGGTGGAGGCATTGGCCTCCAACGGCCGGCCCCCGCCCCTCCAACGTCTGGGGCAGCTCCGCTCGGAACTGGAATACACCGACTTCGACACCATGGTGGCCGACCTGCCCAGCCATCTATCCGCCCTGGAAGCAGGGGTGCGGAACGTGGCCGATCTGGTGAGCGGCCACTTCTTCCGCAACGCCGAGGCATTCGATCTCCACAGCCAGGCCATCACCCCGGGAGCGTCGTCGTGAGGCTGGACATCTGCTACCGCACCCGATTCGCGTTCGACGCTCCCGTGCGGGAGTCCCAGAACGAGATGCGGGCCTGTCCGGTGTCCGATGAGCGCCAGCAGCTTCTGAGCTATCGGGTGATCGTGGAGCCGTCGGCCAGGATGCTGTCGTTCACCGACTACTGGGGCACTCGGGTAGACCACTTCGGCGTCACCGACGCCCACACCGCCCTCGAGGTCACCGCGGAGGCTTCAGTGGAGACCCAAGACCCGCCGCCAGTCTCCACCGGACCGCCGTTGGAGACGCTGAAAGAAGCGGGATTCCGAGACCGGCACGAGGAGTTCCTCAAGCGCAGCCCCCACACCGACTGGAATGATGACATGACCCAGGCCGCCCGCAGTCTGGCCGAGGCCAACGGGTCGGACGTAGCCAGCGTGGTGGCGGAGATCCATCGGTTCGTGGGCGACAAGCTCTCCTATGAGCCCGGCGCCACCGACATCGGCGAGCCCATTGCCGATATCGCGGCCAAGGGAGCCGGCGTTTGCCAGGATTACGCCCACTTGGCCGTGGCCCTGTGCCGGAGCATCGGCATCCCGGCCCGCTATGTGTCGGGCTACCTGTTCTCCAGCAACGACCGCACCGGCAGCATCGACGGCGATCTGGTGAGGGTGCAGACCCACGCCTGGTTCGAGGCGGCCATCCCCGGGCTGGGCTGGCTGCCGCTCGATCCCACCAACGGGCTGCCGGTGGGCCGCCAGCACGTCAAGATCGGCCACGGCCGCGACTACGACGATGTGCCTCCCCTTAGGGGCGTCTACTCCGGCCCGGGCACGCCAACGGTGGATGCCTCAGTGGAAATCCGCCGGACGGACCCGGCCCGCCCGCCGTCCACGCCGATGCAGCCCTCGCTCCTGAGGACCGTGCAAGCTCCCCGCACCCGACAACAACAGCAGCAGCAATAGGAGGAAGAGCAGCGTCAGCGGTCAAGCCACGTCTCGGCCAAAAAGACTCGGCCGAGGAAAATCTTGGGGTGCTCTCCCCCGCCGGGGATCGTGAGGTTGTCTATGCCGTTCACGTGGTCTTGGGCGGCGATCAGCCACCGCGAGTGGTAGAGCCAGATGTTGTAGACGCCATCGGCAAATGCCCGATTGACCTCCTCGGCAAGCTCCCGCTGTCGCTCCTCGTCGTCGGTGGTGATGGCCTCATCGAGCGCCGCGTCGATCCGAGGGTCGGCGACGCGTCCGAAGTTGATGGCCGGAACCGGTAGTGGATAGCTGTAGCCGCTATGCCACCAGAACCGCTCCATCGCCAGGCTGTACCCGCTGTGGTTGACCGCCACAAACGTGGAGAAGTTCCCGAAGACCGCGGAGGTAACCGCCTCGGTCTGGAGCATCTGGTTGATGCTCACATCCAGCCCGCACTCACCCCACATCTGCACGAGCAGCTCGGCTTGCAGAAGGTCCAGCGTGGTGATCGTGGTGGTGATCTCAAAGCTGGGCGCGCCCAATCGCTCGAATACAGCCCTACCGGCATCAGGGTCGTAATCGGGAAATCCGGAGTCCTCCAGATAGCCGGGGGTGCCGGGGGAGAACGGGCCGGTGGCCGGGGGCTGTCCATCCCACAAGACGGTGTTGAGAGTCTGCCGGTCGGTGCACTGGGCGAGCGCCTGGCGAATCTCCTGATTGTCGAACGGTGGTCTCGCGGTGTTCATCAACACCGAAGTGGTGGCCGTGTACTGCCCGCCCTGCCAGTAGGTCTTGAACCCTTCGTTGTACTCCTCGACCCGCCGTCCCCCGTTGTCGACGCTGGCATCCACATCGCCGGCCCGAAGGGTGTTGTACCGGGCCTCATCGTCTTCGAAGGGACGGAACTCGATGGCGTCGAGGTAGGGAAGCTGCCGTCCCTCAGCATCGGTGCGCCAGTAGTTCGGATTGCGCACCAGGCGGGTCACTTCATGCTCAACCCACTCCTCCAGCATGAACGGACCCGTACCGATCGGATTGCGGGCGCTGTCGGTGCCGAGGTCGTGCATGGCCGGCGACGCCAGAAAGCCGCCTGCGCTGGTGAAACCGAGGGGGAAATCGACGAATGTCTTCCCCAGGATTACCTTCACGGTCAAGTCGTCGATCGCCTCGAAGCTCTGTATCTCGGCTTCTTCGATGGCCAGCCGTGACAACGTGGCATTCCCCAACTCCTCCATATGGCGAATAAGGGCGGCCGAGTTCACCGGCAGTCCATCGTGGAACGTGATGCCCGGGCGCAGCGTGAACGTCCACTCGGTGTAGTCGTCGTTGGAGCTGAAGCTCTCCAACAGGAAGGGAATGGCCTCGCCATCGACCCCCTCGATGACCAGGGGATCGTAGAGCTGCCGCAGCACGATGTGCCCCGAAGTCGCCGCCGACGTGGTGATCGGGTTCCATCCTCCCGTGGTTTCCGACTCCAGGGCGAACACCAGTGTGCCGCCATAGATCTCATCAGGCTCTGATGGGAGTGGCTCCTCGTCCGGCAGCGTCGGGGCCGCTGTGGGCTCAGGAGACACCTCGTCGGCGTCGCGGCTCTCCTGATCTACGGGTTGCTCGTCTTGGCTGTCGCTGCGCCCCTCGTCTTGAGCGTCTTCCCCGTCTTGGGACGGCGCCGATGTTGCGGGGGGCGAGACGCCGTCGCCGGTGTCGTCGTCACCACCGCAGGCCGATGCCAACAGTGCGACCACGAAAAGAGCGGCTAGCCACCGCCAAGCCGCGCCCCTCATGTCCCAATTACTTGCGAACGCCAAGGAACCTCCCGCCACAAACGGTCAGAAGCGTAGTTCAGGTGACAAATAGGTGTCCCTGATCCGCTCTCCGAATTCGGGGCGAGTGAGCGCGTCGGGCCCGTCGGGCACGGCCACGCCCCGCTGGGCGCAGTCCTCGGCCAGCGCGGCAATCAGGGTCGCCTCGTCGAGGTCGTCCAGGTGATGGTCGTACACCTCGGCCTCGTGGGCGTCGCCGAACACGAAGGCCTTCCACGACAGCGACACCCGCACCTCGTCGAAGGCGTGGTGCACCGGCTCATGGCCGGGCTCTTCGATGATCCACTGGCGATCGGGGGTGAGCGCGATGGTGGCGTCGAATCCGTACTTGGCGTAGTCGGCCTCGGCGCCGATCGTCTCCACCCGATGGGGCATGTAGTCGTTGTCTCCCATCACGCCGTAGTTGTAGGGCGGCTTCACCGTCACCATGTCGCCATCCCAGCCCTCGGGCCAGTAGGTGAACTCCCCGCCGACGCCCTCGTAGTACCAGCACACCGCGGTGGCGATCCGCACCCGCCAGCGGTCGAAGCACCCCGAGTGCATCATGCAATTGAGCAGCCAGGTGGGGTATTCGTCCCGGCCGACCCCCCGAAAGGATGGAATATCGGTGTGGCGGGCGTACTGGCCGCTCGGGGCGTTGATGTTCACGTAGGTGAAATAGGGCCGCACCACCTCAGCGCCGTAGAGCTCTTGGGCGGCTTCGATGAACCGGGGGTTGTTGACGATGGTGTCGGCCCCCTCCACAGCCTGGTGTTCGGCGCCCCAAGTGGTGCGGAACACCGGCGGGATCCGGGGCTCGCCGTCCACCACATCGACGAACGGCGGGACATCGCCGGTGCGGGCGCCAGCCCGCAGGGCAGCTCGGCTCTCCACGAACTCTGCGCCGGCCAGCGTCAGAGGATGGGGCGACTGCCGCTGCAAAATGCCCAGCAGCACATCGGGGTCTTCCAGGGACTGTTCCATGATGACCGGCGGCCGGGGCAGCGTCGTTGTGCGCATCGCGACACAATACGGCACGGGGTAGGGTGGACCGGAAGGGCTCGCCAGAGTTGTCCCGAGTTTTCCGGGAGGAGTTTCCATGGAAACCACCACCATTTTGTTGCCCACCGGCGAGGTGAACGACCCGGTTCAGCCGCTGGCCATCCGCAAGGACTCGCTGGCCGGAGCGGTGGTGGGCATCATCGACAACGACATGTGGCGATCTATGGCGATCATGGCCGACGAGCTGTCCCGCCAGTTGGTGGATAGGGCCGGGGCGGCCGGAGTGGTGGTTCGGGCCAGCGGCCCTATGCACGGTGCCGATCCCGAGCAGTATCAGCAGGAGATGGAGGCTTTCCACGCTGAAGTCGACGCGGTGATCAGCGGGTTGGGCAATTGAGGCTCGTGTACGGCGTGGTGTATCCACGCCAGCAGCACGCTGGAGGCCATGGGAACTCCGGCGGTGGGCCTGGTGACCGAGCAGTTCCGGGGCTTGGCCGAGGCCACCGCCCGGGGCCTGCGGGTAGACAACCAGCCGTTGATCGTGTTGCCGTCGGGCTACGACGAGTGGTCTGAGGACGATATAAGGGCCGACATCGCATCCCGCCTCGACGACATCGTGGACGCCCTCGTGGCATGACCCCGCGGGTCGCCACCACAGGCAACCAGACAAAGGTGAGATGACCCAGCAGGTTGACGTCGACGGAGGAGTCGACGAGGTAGAGGCCTACCTGCGGGAGCGGGGCATGACCGACGGGCTGCCGATCGTCCCCCCCACCCCCGAGCGGGTGGCCGCGGCGGTGGCCGCCTCCGGGCTGTCGGCCGACCACGTGGTGAGCGACGTGCCCCCGCTGAACGCGCCGGCCACGGTGGAGAAGATCGCGGTCAATGCGGTGATGGCCGGCTGCGTTCCCGAGGCGATGCCCGTTGTCATCGCCGCCATCGACGCCTTCTGCGACCCCCAGATGAACGCCCACGGGGTGCAGACCACCACCAACCCGGTGGGGCCGATGCTGGTGGTGAACGGCCCGATCCGGCATCGTTTGAGCTTCAACTTCGGCGCGGGGTGTTTCGGGCCGGGGGCTCACACCAACGCCACCGTGGGGAGGGCGCTCCGGCTCGCTTTGGTGAACATAGGCGGGGCCATCCCCGGCGAGGTGGACAAGGCGCCGCTGGGCTGGCCCGGCAAGGCCACCTCGCTGTGCGTGGCCGAGAACGAGGAGGCCTCCCCCTGGCCGCCCTACCACACTGATATGGGGTTCGATGCCGACGAGGATGTGGTGACGGTGCTGGCCGTGAACGGGATGTGGCCCATCACCGACATGCACCACGAGCCCGACCAGGTGCTGCACCACGTGACCAACGGCCTGGCCATCAGCGGGCCGTGCGGGGGCCACGACGCCCCCAACCCCTTCCCGACCGTGCTGGTGATGAGCCCGGTAATCGCCGAGATGGTGGCCGGCCTTATACCCACCAAGCAGGAGCTGCGGGAGCATCTCTTCGCCGAAGCCCGCGTGCCGCTGGACTTCTACCCTCCGTACAGGCGCCAACCCACCAGAGACGTGCTGGAGCAACTGGGGGTGGCCATCGAGAACGACCGGGTGCCGATCGTGCCCTCCCCTGATTACTTCGTGATCCTGGTGGCCGGCGGCGCGGGCGGACTCCAGTCGGCAGGGCTGTCGTGCATGCTGGGCATGCCCACGAGTCGGCTGATCGCCGCTGGTTGAGCTTCCTCGGTTTCAGCTTCCGCCGGTTGGGCGGGGTAACCGAATTGGGTCAGTGGACCTCGAGGCCGAGTTGCTCGAAGATCTCGGCCCGGCGCTGCTCGTAAGTCTCCTCGTCCATTCCCCCGGACTGGTACTTCTCGCTCAGCAGGCGGAAGTCCTCATACAGCTCGGCTTCTGACTTTCCGTTTGAAGAGGGCGCCTCAACCTCCTCGTCAAACGGGACTTCAAGCTTGCCGTGGCGGCGGGCCTGCTTGGCCGCAGCCCTTTCGCGCTTGTTCTTTTCCCGCTGTCGCTTTTGAAAGCTCTCTGATCCTCGACCCATGGCAATCCCTAGTCAGACGTTGTTTGCGCAGAAATGCCATTCTACGCCCTCCCCTGGGCTTTTTGGCACATTTCCAACCAGTTGCATTTCGCCCGCTCAGGAGATGAACCGCTCCGCGAACCGCCTGAGTGAGTCAACCGCCTTGCTGGTGCTCTCCCATGGTGTGACCACCAGTCGGTGGGCCCCGGCATCCTCCCAACGGCGCAGGTCATCGAGCGTTTCGCAGCGGCCCTGGGCGGTGATCTCTATGTCGGGCGCGCCGAGTTCGGCCAGCCGATCGGCGGCGGCCCGCACCGACTCGAAAGAGTCGCCCATGCCCATCCACCCCTGGTAGCGGGCGGCCCGGCGCAGGGCGGCGTCGGACAATCCGCCCACCAGTATCGGGGGATGGGGCTGCTGGACGGGCTTGGGCTCGAAAGCCACCGGCTCGAAGTCGTAGAACTCGCCGTGGTGCTCCACCTCGGGCTCGGTCCAAAGCCGCACGCACACATCGAGCGCCTCGTCGAGGCGGCGGCCCCGGGTGCGGGGGTCCATCCCCGCGGCGGTCCACTCGTTGCGCAGCCATCCCGCTCCCACGCCGAACAGCGCCCGCCCGTTGCTGACGTGGTCCAAGGTGGCGAAACCCCGGGCGGTGGAGAAGGGATGGCGCAGTCCGGCCAGGTACACGTACACGCCCAGGTTGATGCGGGTGGTCTGGCCGGCCAGGTACGAGAGGTAAGCCGGGGCGTCGTACACCGGCACCGTGGCCGGCACGTTGGGATGTTCCACATCGCCCAGCGAGCCCTCCATCTCCACCGGGAACACCAGATGGTCGGCGATCCAGCACGACTCGAACCCGGCCTCATCGGCGGCCTGGGCCACCTCGACCCACGCCCCCGGGTGCAGTGAGATAAACGGAAACCCGAACTTCACCCTCAGCAAACTAGTAGTCGCCGTACGATGGCTAACCACGCCTGAGACGGGAGAGGGATCCTGGACCGCAAATTCGCCGCCGCCACTGTGAACAGCTTGGGCCTCGATGCCGACGCTCGGCTGCTGGCAGTGTGCGCCGGAATTGAGGACTGGGAGCTGTTGACCTCGTTGGGTTTCACCGACGTGGTGGTGTCCAACCTGGACGAGGCCTTTGCCCCGCTGGTTCCCGACGGGGCGTGGTCGTTCCAGGACGCCCAGTCATTGACTTTTGAGGATCGGTCATTCGACTGGGTGTTCGTCTCCGAGGGGCTGCACCACTGCCGCTCCCCCCACCGGGCGCTGGGAGAGATGTACCGAGTGTGCCGGGAGGGGATAGTGGCCATCGAGGCCCGCGACAGCGCGCTGATGCGGCTGGCGGTTCGGGTGGGCATGGCCGATGCCTACGAGTTGGCCGCCGTTACCGACCAAGGATTCCGCACCGGCGGACTGGACAACACCAGCGTGCCCAACCACGTGTACCGCTGGACCGAGTCTGAAGTGGTCAAAACCCTGCGGTCCTATGACCCCACCGGCGAGCCCCAGGTCGAGTTCCGCTACGGCCTGCGGCTTCCCACAGCCGAGGCCACCGGCCGCCGCCGGCGTCTGGTCGGGAAGCTGGCCAAGCCCGCCCTCGCCGCGCTGTGCGCGGTGTTCAAGCGCCAGCGGAACCAACTAGCGGTCATCGCCCGCCGCCCCGCGGAGTTGTACCCCTGGCTCCACTTGGTCAACGGCCAGGTCGAGTTCAACCCCGACTTCTCGGGCTAGCCCCTCTCGGGGGGCGAGCCCGCCCCCAGGCCGCCGTCGGCGGCATAGTCGCCTCCGGTGCAGTAGGACGCCTGGTCGGAGGCCAGCCACACCACCAAGTCGGCCACCTCTCCGAGTTCGGCCATGCGCCGCAGCGGCACGGTGGCGCCGTAGTGGCGCTCGTAGTCTTCGTCTTCCCATCCCGGTCGGCGGGTCATGGCGGTGCGCAGCGCACCGGGCACCACTGAGTTGACGCGGATGCCTAGGTCGGCCAGCTCCAGGGCCGCCGTGCGGGTGAGCCCCCGGATGCCCCACTTCGATGTGGAGTAGGCCGGCATCCCCGCGGTGCCCTCGAAGGCACTGGGCGAGCTCAGGTTCACGATCGACCCTCCTCCGCTCGACGCCATGGTGGGCGCGGCGGCCTGGATGCCCAGGAACGTGCCCACCAGGTTGGTGTCGATCACTTTGCGGAACTCGGCAGGGTCGCAGTCGAGGATCGGGACCACCCGGGTGATCGCCGCGTTGTTGACCAAGATGTCCAGGCGGCCGCCGTCAGCCGCCGCGTCCACCGCAGCGGCCCATTGCTGGGCGTCGGTCACGTCGAGCTCGATGAACTGCGCCCCGGCCTCAGCAGCAGCCGCGGCCCCGTCGTCCACCCGCTTGTCCGCCGCCGTCACCTGGGCCCCGGCCGCCACCATGCGCCGCACAATTTCCGCACCCAGCCCCCGGGCCGCACCGGTGACCAGCGCCACCTTGCCCTCTAACGTCTTTGACATCTCCGTCATAGGGGGAACAGGCTACGCCGTTATGAGAAGTCGGCCGGTGTGAGCACGCCCGCATCCACCTACACCGGTCGCAAATTGGGCGAACGGGAGTTCATCCTCTTCATCGCCATGATCAGCGCTGTGTCGGCACTGGCCATCGACACCCTGCTCCCGGCGTTCTCGGAGATGCGGGATGCGTTCAACCTGCCGGAGGACTCCACCGGTCTGTCGCTCACCATCACGCTGTTCTTCGTGGGCTCGGGTATCGGCAACCTGGTGTACGGCCCGATGGCCGATGCTCTCGGTCGAAAGAGGATCCTCGTCGGAAGCATGGTGCTGTACGGCCTGGCATCGCTCATGGCCACCCTGTCGGTGTCGTTGGGCATGCTCTACGTGAGCCGCTTCATCTGGGGCTTCGCCGCGGCCGGCCCCCGCACCGCGGCCCAGGCCATCGTGCGGGACTACTACTCCGGAGACGCCATGGCCCGGGTTATGACCCTGGTTATGGCGGTGTTCTTCTGGGCCCCGGTGGCTGGGCCGCCGCTGGGCAAAGGGTTGGTGGAGCTGGGTTCGTGGCGGTATGTGATGGCCTTCAGCGTGTTCACCGCCGTGGTGATCGTGGCGTGGTCGCTGCGGTTGGAGGAGACGCTGAAGCCCGAGCACCGGCGACCGCTGACCTTTCGATCGACGATGGCCGGCTTCCGGTCGGTCACCACCCACCCGGTGACGCTGGGCTACACCCTGGCCACCATGTTCACCGCCGGCGCCTTCTTCTCGTTCCTGGCCAGCTCCGAGCTGATCTTCGACGACGTCTTCGATCAGGAGCACTGGTTCGTGCCTTACTTCTCGATCATGGCGGCGGGCATGGGCCTGGTGACGCTGCTCAACAACCGGGCACTGCACCGATTCCGGGCTCGCTCGGTGGCGCTCGGGGCGGGCTGTCTACAGATCTGCGCCGCGGCAACCATGCTGGGTCTGGCCCTGGCCGCCGGAGGCCGGCCGCACTTTGTTCTTTGGATCACCATCTTCAGCCTGGCCAACGCCTGCATGGTGGCGTTCTTCCCCCTGGGCCAGAGCCTGGCCCTCGAGCCCATGGGAGAGATGGCCGGCACCGCCGCCGCCGTGCTCGGCTTCACCATGGCCATGCTCGGCGCCGGCCTCGCCGCCATCATCGACCAGGCCATCAGCGGCTCAGTCACACCCGTCGCCGTCGGCTACCTCGCCTACGGCACCGCCGCCCTAACCTGCCAACTCTTCGCCCTCCACCACCAGCGAACCCGAGCAATGGCACCCCGTACGGAAGTCGAAGCCGGTTGATCAGCTAGGGCTTCATCCGCAAGATCAAGGGCCCGTCAGACCACGGGGCCGTCAGGCCGGTGGCACTCCGGTCAGATTGCATTCGGAGATGAGGCCGCCGTCGATGACGATGGCCTGGCCGGTGATGGCCGAAGACTCATCTGAGGCCAGAAACAGCACCAAGTCGGCGATCTCCTCGGGCTTGATGGTCCGGCCCAATGCGTGCATGGCGGAGATCTCCTCGTGGGTCTTGAGGCCGATGTCGAGCACTGCGCCATACATGGGCGTCTCCACCACTCCGGGACAGATGGCGTTGACCCGGATGTTCTTGCGCCCCCATTCCACCGCCGCGGTGCGAGTCAGGTTGATGAGTCCCGCCTTGGCCGTGCAGTAGGGGGCGTTGCCCGGCGAGGCCACCACTCCGTAGATCGACGATGTGCTGATTATGGAACCTCCCCCTTGGGCGGCCATGTGGGGGATGGCGGCTTTCATTCCGTACATGGCGGCGGTGAGCATCACCCGCAGGCTGGAGTCCCAACCCTCGGGGTCGAGCTCGGGGATGTAGCCCCCGGTGCTGGTAGCGGCGTTGTTGAACAGAACATCGATCCGGCCGAACTCCGACACCGCCCGCTCCACCGCGGCAGTCACCTCGTCCAAAGAACCCACATCGCAGTGCTGGTACACCGCCCGGGCACCGCTCTCGGTCAACTCGGCCACCAGCTTCTCGCCCGCCTCGTCCACCAAGTCAACGCCCACCACCGCGGCCCCCTCTCCCGCCAGCCGGCGCAACGTGGCCATGCCAATCCCGCCACTAGCCCCAGTCACCACTGCGACTCTTCCGTCCATTCGGCCCATCGGTCGCTCCGTTTCCTCTGTCGTCTTCGGTTCGGCGCCAGTCTCGCGCGCCAATCCGCGGCGGGCGCAGGCGTTCCCAGGCCGCCTTCGGTGCAGTAGGGACCCTGATCGGGGCCAGCCTCATGACCAGGTCGGCCACCATGAAGGAATCCGAGCTTCAATAGGGGCATAATGACGCCGTGGGAGCAACCTTCTTAGACCGCAAAACGTATTCGGTGGCCGACGCCGCCAGGATTTTGCGCGTCCCCCCAAGCACGCTGCGCTGGTGGCTCGAGGGCGGGTCGAAACGGGGCCGGACATACCCACCGGTCATCCGCCCATCGCCCACCGGGGACTCCACGTTGACCTGGGCAGAATTTGTAGAGAGCGGGCTGCTATGTCAGTACCGACGTGAGCTGCACGTCAGACTCCACGAGATTCGGGCGTTTATCGAGCGGTTGCGCGACGAAGAGGGCCATGAGCACCCATTGGCCCGTCACAAGCCCTGGGTCGGAGAAGGTTCTCATCTCTTGCTGGAGATGCAGAAGGAGTCTGACCTCCCCGGGGAGTTGTGGCTTATCGCCCCGGCCAGCAATCAACTTGTGCTGACTGATCCTGCTGCATCGTTTCTCAAAAGAGTCGAGTGGGAAGACGGCTGGCCGATTGCATGGCGACCGCATCAGGATGAGGCATCCCCAGTCCGATGCCTGCCAGTCCGGAGGTTCGGTCGACCTTCCATCGAGGGGATCAGCACCGAGGCCATTGTCGAACACCTCGACGGTGGAGAGGATGAGGCCGATGTCGCTGAACAGTTCGGACTTGAACTTGCTGATGTGCAATGGGCCCAAGCTTACGAACTGTCGCGCAGAACGCCTCTGGCCGCGTGAAACCGGCCCATGTCCGCTTCTATTTCGACTCAGATATCCTCGGCCTAGGCAAGCTTGTCTGCGGCCTGCGCTCAGACTGCACATACCCAGGAGACCCAGGAGCAGCCATCCACAAGCGGCAAAGGCCGCCTTGTTCGATAACTAGTACAGCAGTTGACGACACAGATTGGATCCCAGCAGTAACCGCGCAGGGCCTTGTCATTGTGACTCGCGACTCCAAAATACAGCGCCGCCCTGCCGAGCTTCACGCAGTGAGCGAGCACAACGCTCGCATGATCGCCTTGGTCAGCAAGGAAGCAAGAACCATTTGGAACCAGCTGGAGGTGCTCATGACCCAGTGGCGACGCATCGAAGCCCTAACTGAAGAATCAGGCCCCTTCATCTACCGAGCAAGCCGGAGCCGTCTAGCAGCCGTGCCTCTTCCGGCCTGACCGACCCGAAAGAGCCTTGAAAGCAACCGGAGGTGACAGACGGCGATGCTCAGTGGGCAGTCGGCCTTGCGGGCAGCGAAGACGTGCAGTGGCACCCCGTACGGGATTCGAACCCGTGTTACCAGATTGAGAATCTGGCGTCCTAGGCCTCTAGACGAACGGGGCAGGAACGCCGCAGTGTACCGGCTTCTTTGGGGTTTGGGCGATCCGAAAAACTACGGGCGGGCTTGGTAGATGATGTTGGCGTTGGTCTCGGTGACTCGCTCGAAGCTGGAGTAGCCGGCGGCGGTGAAGACTTCTCGCATGGCGGCTTCGCCGGCCTGAGCGCCCAGCCCCAATCCCACTGGTTGGGCCAGAGAACACGGGGTGCAGAACACTGCGGAAGCGCCATATGACGTGGCCGCCATGGGGTTCTCGGTCAGGTTGTGGACATGGCCGTCGAGGGCGAACGGCTCCACCATGAGCACTGAGCCACCCTCGGCCAGCTGGCTGCGGGCGTGGGCGGCGATGCCTACCGGGTCGCCCATGTCGTGGAGGCAGTCCAAGAAAAAGATCACGTCGAAGGTGCCCTGGTAGCCCTTGGAGTCGGCCACCTCGTAGGAGGCGTTGGTGAGTCCGGCTTCGGCGGCCAGTTCTCTGGCCTGGTCGATGGATGGGCCGTGGAAGTCGATCCCGGTGAAGTGCGACTCGGGGTAGGCCGAGGCCAGGATCTGCACCGAGTCGCCGCATCCGCAGCCCACATCGGCGGCGGTGGCCCCGGCGCGGAGCAGTTCGTCGATCCCGTCGGCGGCGGGAATCCACTCGTTGGCCAAGTACATCTCGTATTGGGGGCGGAAGAACCGGGCGGTGGAGGTGAACAGGCAGGGGTGGTGGTCGCCCCAGGCCAAACCGCCGTCGCCCCGGAAGGCTTCGAGGATGTCGTCCATGTCGGCGAACATGGCCCGGAACATGCCAATGCCCCCGGCCAAGAACGCGGGGCTCACCTCCCAGGCCAGCACGGCGGCGGCCTCATCGGTCAACCGGAACGTGACGTCGTCGTCGCCCTGGCCATCGATCTCCACCAACTCGACCGCGGCCTGCTGGCGCAGCCACTCGGTGACCAGGCGGGGATTGCAGCCGGTAGCTTCGGCCAGAGCGTCCGCGGTCATCGGCCCCGCCCCCGCCATGGCCTGATACAGGCCCAGCTCGTCGCCGATGTGGACCATGGCCATGGTGGTGGCCCCGGCCATGTGGGTGGCAACCTCGCCGGCTATCTCGGTTACCCGCTCAATGTCGATGTCCATGTCAGTTCCTTCGCGGTGATGTACCGGCTGGAACTCTAGGCGGTTGGGCTAAGTGGAATAGCGGCCAGTGGTGCGGCGCTTCCAGCCGGCGGCGCCAATGTTGCCGCCGTCCACATGGATGGTGGAGCCGGTCACAAATCGGGACATGTCCCCGGCCAGATACACGATCGAGGCGGCGCAGTCGTGAACCGAGCCGCCCTCCAACCACGGCTGGGGGGCCAACTGCGATCTCTCGTCGGTGCTCTCGTCGCCGAGCATGCGCTCGCCCTCGGTGGGGATCACATCTGGGGCAATGCAGTTGACCCGGATGCCGGCTGGCGCCAGCTCCAGCGACAGGCTCATGGTCAGGTTGGCCTGGGCCGCCTTCATGGCCGAGTAGATGGAGAAGCCGGGACCGGCCCGATGGGCCTCGATGGAGGTGACGTTGATGATCGACCCGCCGTCGCTCATCAGCGGAATGCAGCCCCGGATGAAGCCGGTGACCTGGGTGAAGTTCTCGGCGATGAGCGCGGCCTCGCCTTTGGGGTTGATGTCGGCAAACGGGGAGTTGAACGTGCCGCCAGCGTTGTTCACCAGCACGTCCACCCGGCCATAGGCCTTGCCCACCTCGGCCAGCCAGGCGTCTCGGGGCTCGGGATGGCGCACGTCGAACAGCCCGGTCACACAGCGGCGACCCAGCGCTTCCACTGCGGCGGCGGTGCGGGCCATGTCGTCGGCCTCCCGGTCGCAGATGGCCAGATCGGCTCCGAAGCGGGCCAGCGCCACTGCGGTGGCCGCGCCGATCCCCCGAGCGCCGCCGGTGACGATGGCCACCTTGTTTGTGAGCAGCACGCTGGACGGATCCAGGATGTTGTCATCGCTCCAGATGGGTGGCTTATCGCTCTCCAGGCCGCCCAAGGTCCATTCCCAATCGGTCATACTCCCACCCCCACTGCGGAGCCGATTCCAAATGTGATAGCGGCCGCCGCAGCGGCAATGACCAACTGGCGGAGCGAACCCCGCAAGATCGACCGGTCGGTGGCTAGGGCCAGCGCACCGCCCACCAGCACTGCGCCTACCACCCCGAGCAGGATCGAGCCCACGATGGCGCCGTTGCCGCCGGTGAAGAACCAGGGCAAAAGCGGCAGCACCGCGCCGATGGCGAAGGCAATGAACGAAGATGTCGCCGCGAACACCGGGTTGCCCAGTTCGTTGGGATCGATGCCCATCTCCTCCCGGGCGTGGACCTCCAGTGCCTTCTCCGGATCCTCCATGATGTTGGCCGCCATCTCCCTTGCCGTGTCCGGGTCCACCCCCCGGGATTCGTAGATCTCGGCCAACTCCTCCACCTCGTGCTCCGGGTTGCGAGCGTGCTCCCGCCGCTCCATCTCCAACTCCCGCTCCAGCAGCTCTCGCTGGGCCTGCATGGAGATGTACTCACCCGCGGCCATCGACACCGCCCCGGCGATCAGCCCGGCCAAACCGGCAATTCGCACCAGCTCCTGGCCCGAGCTGGCCCCGGCCACACCCAATATGAGGGCCACGTTGGACACCAGGCCGTCGCTCACCCCGAACACCGCCGCCCGGTATCCGCCCCGAGTCACATTGCGGTGATGCCCCTCGCCCAAATGCCCCGAACCACTGGGCTTTCTTGCAAACACAATCTCAACCTACCGTTTGGAGGGGCGCATTGGCGGTGTATGGTAGAAAAATAAATTCAGTTCTACCATGAGAGAATTTCAATGAGTCTCAATATCAAGAATGAAGAGACGTGCCGACTGGCCAGCGAGTTGGCCAATCTCACCGGCGAAACCATGACCGGCGCCATCACAGTGGCCCTGCGAGAACGCCTCGAACGCGAACAGCGCAGCCGCAGTGTTGAAGAACGCATGCAAGCGATGGAGGCCATTGCGGAGCGCTGTTCCAAGCTTCTTCGTCCGGGACCATCAGCAGTGGAACACGGCGACTTCTTGTATGACGAGCATGGACTGCCGAAGTGATTCTGGACACGTCGGCCCTCCTGGCCATCCTCTTCGAGGAGCCCGACGCCGAGGACTATAGGAGAGCGATTGCGGGTGCCGAGCGCTGCCTCATGTCGGTTGCGAATTTCTTTGAGACCTCCATGGTGCTGGAAGCTCGTACCGGTATCGCCGGTGGCCATGAACTCGACCTCTTCATCGAAGAGGTTCCAATACTGCTCGTAGCGGTCACGCCTGAGCATGCCCAAGCCGCTCGCCGCGCCTGGCGGCTGTTCGGGAAGGGCAACCACCCCGCGGCGCTGAACTTCGGCGACTGTTTTTCCTACGCCCTGGCCAAGGAGACTCGGGAACCACTTCTGTTCAAGGGCAACGATTTCGCGCTGACTGACATCAAAGCTGCATAGCCTGGCGGGCAGCCCACGGTCAGACCCCGCCGCGGGGGGCCAGCACTTCTTGTTCGTCGCCGTCGGCCCGCACCACCCATTGGTCGCCGCGGCGGAAGACCTCGGCATCGCCCACGCTCAGGTCGTCGCCCGCTCTGACCCAACTCGCCGCTTGGCTCATGGCCACTTCTGCTAGTCCCGCCCGACCTGCGGCCAGGGCCTGGGCTGCGGCTCGGCACGCCACCAAACCGGCGATTGGGTCAGCGGCCGCGTCGCCGACGAACCAGGGCAGTCCGCCAGCCGGGTCTTGTAGCCAAAGGCCCCCGCTCACCGCGGCGTCGTCGCCGAATCCGGCTCGGTTGTCGCCGTGGCCGGAGATCGACACCCACACGAGCCCGGCGCTCTCGGCCACCTCCTGGGGGTGGATACCCCAGTTGGCCCACACCCGGGGCCGCAAGCCGTCGACCACCACGGCCGATTCCCGGCACAGATCCTGGAACCGGCGGCGACCGTCCTCGGACCCCAGGTCGATGACCGTTTCCTTCTTGCCCTGGTTCAACCGCTCGTAGAACGCTGGCGAGCCATATCGGGCGCCGTCGGGGCGGCCTGGTGCCTCTACCTTCAGCACCTCGAATCCGAAGCCGCCCAGCAGCGAGGCGCACAGCGGCCCAGCCCAAAGCGAGCTCACGTCCAGCACCTGTTTTCGGTCGGGCCCGACCAGCCCGGCGTCGGCAAACCGGCACGGCTCCTCCGGCGGTGGCGGCCTGACCACCTCCCCCACTGCCAAACCCAGCCATTCGGCCCGCTCCACTAATTCGGCCACCGGCCGTTTTCGCACCCCCGCGGCCACTGCGGCCCATATGTCGTCGTCGGAACCATCCAACTCCAACCAGGCGGGAACCGCTTCGGTGTCGCTGGTGCGGGCCAGTGATACTGCCAACACGCCGTCGGCTGCCGCCACCATGCGGCATGCGCCCCCCACTGACACAGAGCCCCGCCGAGCTCGCCCCACCAGTGCCGCCCGCTCTCCCAGAAAGCCGGCAGCCTCCGTCCTCAGCGGCTGGCCGCACAGCCCCGAGATGTCGCTCACCACCCCGTCGAGCCGCTCCACCCAGCGCCCAGAGGCCACCGCCGGAGGCCCGTGCTCGGGTCCGCTCAGGCCCATCAGGCCCGACTCGGCCCAAACCAGCGCCGGATGGCGGCCGCTCAAGGTTGACTCCATCACTAACGCAGTTTGTACCTGTTGAGTCTGACGGGAAAAGATTGGAGGACATCTTTCGGGAGGTAGGGATGGACCTGAAACCGGGTAGCCGCCTCAAGAGCTCGGTATGCGATACCGAGCTCATCGTGGTCAAAGCACCGAGCGGCGACGTGGACATCACTTGTGGCGGCTCGCCGATGGCCGATCCGGCCGACGCGGAGCGCAATGGCGAGGTTGCCGCCAGCGCTGCCGATGGCACCGCTCTGGGCAAGCGCTATGTGAACGAAGACGAGTCACTCGAGGTTTTGTGTACCAAACCGGGAGACGGCTCTTTGGCGCTGGGAGGCACCGCCCTCAGCCTGAAAGAGGCCAAGCCCCTCCCCGCCTCCGACTAGTCGGGCCATAGCGCCGCTAGCAGGATCGTCAGTCGGAATGGACCCATGAATCTGATGATGCTGCTGGAGATGGCGTCCAGCGGGTTCGGCGACCGCACCGCGGTCGGATCCCAAGGGCGGGGTATCACCTACGAGCAGCTCTTCCAGCGCGCCGGGGCCACTGCCGTGCGCTTCCGCGAAGCGGGAATCGACCGGGTCAGCATGGTGGACGTGAGCAGCGAGGCTCTGCCCATCGCCCTGTTCGGCTCGGCCTGGGCCGGGGTGCCGTTCGTCCCCCTCAACTATCGGCTGACCGTTCCCGAGCTGCGCCATCTGGCCGCCGAGGTCGCTCCATCGGTCACGGTGTGCAACGACGACGCGGTGGCCGCCATCGGCGACCTCGACGGGGTGCAGGCCGTTGTGCGGCCCGACTTCTTGGCTCAGTGGGCCGAGGGAGGCGCGCCCGACAGCGATTGGAACGTGGACCCCGACGAAATCGCCATCCTCCTATACACCAGCGGCACCACCGGCGCTCCCAAGGCCGCGGTGCTGCGCCACCGGCACCTGGTGTCATACATCATCGGCTCGGTGGAGTTCATGGGGGCGGCCGAGGACGAGGCCACCCTGGTGTCGGTGCCGCCCTACCACGTGGCTGGCATGGCCGCGATTTTGAGCTCGGTGTACGCCGGGCGCCGCATCGTGCAACTGCCCAACTTCGACCCCGCCGACTGGGTGAACCTGGTCCGGGCCGAAGCGGTCACCCACGCCATGGTGGTGCCCACCATGCTGGCCCGCATCGTGGACCACTTGGAGGACGTCGGAGGCGGGCTCCCCACGCTGCGGGCCCTGTCTTACGGGGGCGGCAAGATGCCCGCCCCGGTCATCGCCCGGGCCCTCGACGTGCTGCCCGAAACCAACTTCGTGAACGCCTACGGCCTGACCGAGACCAGCTCCACCGTGGCGGTGCTCGGCCCCGAGGAACACCGCGAGGCCCATCGCTCCGACGATCCCGCCGTGCGAGCCCGGCTGGGCTCGGCAGGCCAACCGTTGCCCGCCATCGAGGTGGACATCCGCGACGAGGAGGGCAACCCGGTGGCCACCGGCACTTCCGGTGAGATCTGGGTGCGGGGCGAGCAGGTTTCCGGCGAGTACCTGGGGCGGAACTCCCGGGTGACCCCCGACGGCTGGTTCCCCACCAACGACGGGGGTTCTCTCGACGCCGACGGCTACCTGTACGTGGAAGGCCGCATCGACGACATCATCGTGCGGGGCGGCGAGAACATCTCCCCCGGCGAGATCGAGGACGTGCTGCTGAGCCACCCGTCGGTGGCCGACGCCGCCGCCGTCGGCGTGCCCGACGAGCAGTGGGGGGAGGCGGTGGCTGCGGTGGTGGTGGCGGCCAAGGGTCAAGCGGTTGATATTGCCGAATTGCAAGAGTTCGTGAAGTCCCAGATGCGGTCGTCGCGCACCCCTGATCGCATCGAGCTGCGTGATGAACTTCCCTACAACGAGACCGGCAAGCTCCTGCGCCGGATCTTGCGCGAAGAACTGGCCGAAAGCCGCTGATTCCCTCCCGCGCTAGTCTGCGGTCACTCAGTAATGGCTGCGCCAATCCAGACCACGGGCCTGGCTGAGGCCCTCGAACTCCTGTCCCACCCCTATGCCGGGGAGGACTTGGGTCTGGCTGACTGCCCGGTAATGCTCGTTGAGCTCACCGCTGCCGACATCTCGCAATGGCCTAGCGAAGAGGCGGCCAGCCTGATCAGGAGTACCCCGGCAGTGATGGCAGCCTCGGTGCCCGCCGATCTCGACCCCGCCGATGCTCCGAAGCTGGCCGAGCACTGCGCCGCCTTCGACATCGTGCTGGCCCCCGGCGATCTCCCCATCCCAGTAGCCGTGCCTGCCGACGAGATTGATCAGATCACCGCCGCTGCCATCGCCTCGCCGGCCGCGACGGTGGCTCTGGTGCAACTGCTGCGCCTGAGCGAAGGCCAAACCACCGCCGACGGGCTGGTGGCCGAGTCGCTGGCCTACTCCACCCTTCAGTCCGGCCCTCAGTTTCAAGGCTGGCTGGCCAGCCAGCCCTCCCGGCTTGTGCCCAACAACCCCGAGCCCGCAGTGCAAGCCGAGCGCACCGATTCCACCCTGCGGCTCACCCTCAACCGGCCAGAACGCCACAACGCCTTCAGCGCCGAAATGCGCGATGGACTGGTGGAGCAGCTCCGGGCCGCGTGGGCCGACCCCAGCCTGGATGGCATTGTGCTCGACGGCGCCGGGCCCACCTTCTGCTCCGGCGGCGACCTGGCCGAGTTCGGCACCACCCCCGACCCGGGCACCGCCCACCGCGTCCGCTCGGTGCGCAGCGCCGCCTTTTGGATCGACCGCTTGGCGGCCAAGACCCGGGTGAAGGTCCACGGCACCTGCGTGGGGGCGGGCGTGGAACTGCCCGCCTATGCCCACGACGTGTCCGCCCACCCCGACACCAGCTTCCGGCTGCCCGAGGTGGCCATGGGCCTGGTGCCCGGCGCGGGCGGCACCGTCAGTATCGCCCGCCGCATCGGCCGCCAGCGCCTCTGCTACTTCGCCCTCACCAACACCGAGATCGACACCACCACCGCCCTGGCCTGGGGCCTCATCGACCGCATCGAAAACTAGACTTAGACTGAGCAAATTGTGGCTATACTTCTATGGCAATTCTTCAAGAAATGGTGGCAGCATGCCAGCAGAATCCTCTAAACCGCCTACTATTCCTGCGGGACGGTTCCGGGACAACTGCCTGCGAATCATGGACGAAGTGGATCGCACTGGCGAGGCTGTCATCGTCACCAAGCACGGCCAGCCGGTGGTAAAAATCGTGCCAGCGCCCCGTGAAGAGGCTCGATTCATCGGCTCGTGCCCCGAACTTGAAATCCTTGGCGACATCATGGGCCCTTCAGCCTCATCAGAAGACTGGGAATCGATCAGCAATCCTGAACGTGTAGTCGATCCAACATTGCCTGCGATTCGGTGATACTCCTCGATACCCATGTCCTGCTCTGGGGACTGAAAGACGGACACCAAATCGGACCTCGCACGAGACGGTTGCTCGACAACTCCCTCGCCGAGGGAAACCTCGCCGTGTCGGTGGTCACATTCACCGAGGTGGCGAGACTGCATCGCAAGGGCGTCATCAACCTAGGCACCGCCCCGGACCTCTGGCATGAGAGGCAGCTGGCAACAGGGCTACACGAGCTCCCGGTCACTGGAAAAATAGCGATTCGCGGTGTGTCGCTGATGGACTCGGGCTTTCACAGCGACCCTGACGATCAGACCATCGTTGCAACAGCCATTCTGGGTCGCCATGAACTAGTCACCGCGGATCGGGCTATTCAGGACTGGTGCAAACAAACTCGTGAGGTACAGATAGTCGACCCATCGAAGTGAGGTCGCTCACGAGAGCCGCTCTATGACGACGGCGATGCCTTGGCCGACGCCGATGCACAGGGCGGCCATGCCGTAGCGGCCCCGGCTGCGGTGCAACTGGTGGGCAAGGGTGGCGAGGATCCGAGCGCCGGATGCGCCAATGGGGTGTCCGATGGCGATCGCCCCGCCATTGGGGTTGACGATGGTCGGGTCGAGGTCAGGCCATAGGCGCATACAGGCGAGAGCTTGGGCTGCGAATGCCTCATTGAGCTCGACCGCGGACAGGTCGCCCCAGCCGATACCGGCCCAATGGAGGGCGGTCTCGGCGGCTACTACGGGTCCGATTCCGTACAGGTGGGGCTCGACACCGGATACGGCCCGGGCCGCAATACGGGCGAGCGGCTCCCGGCCCATGCGCTGCATCCCGGCGTCGGAGGCCAAGAGAACGGCGGCTGCGCCGTCGTTCATCGGCGACGAATTGCCGGCAGTGACCGTCCCCTCATGGCAGAAGGCGGGGCTCAGCCCGGCGAGCGCTTCGATTTTGGTGTCGGGGCGGACGGATTCGTCGACGGCGAGGTCAACTCCGTCGACTGGGACGATTTCTGCTTCGAATTTCCCGGTAGACCAGGCCTCGTGTGCCCTTTGGTGGCTTTGGCAGGCGAATTGATCCTGCTCTTGGCGGGTGATGGCGCATTGGTCGGCAAGGATCTCGGCGCCCTCACCGAGGGGGATCGTCCATTCTGGGGGGTGGCGGGGATTGACGAGCCGCCAGCCGAGGGTGGTGGAGTGCATCTGCTGGTGGCCGCGTTCGTAGGGCCGCTCCGGTTTGGGGACGACCCATGGGGCGCGGCTCATGGATTCGACGCCTCCGGCGATGCAGATGTCGGCGTCGCCGACGGCGATCTCCCGGCTGGCCATGACGGCAGCTTCGAGCCCTGACCCGCAGAGCCGGTTTACAGTAACGCCAGGTACGGCGGGGGGTACGCCGGCTAGCAGCAGCGCCATACGGGCGACGTTGCGGTTCTCCTCGCCGGCGCCGTTGCCGTTGCCAAAGCACACGTCGCCGATGTGGGCGGGGTCGAGGCTGGGACTGCGGGCGAGCAGCCCAGCGATGGCGGAGGCTGCGAGGTCGTCGGGGCGTGTGCCGGCGAGGGCACCGCCGATCTTGCCGATCGGGGTGCGGACCGCATCGGCGATGTACACGTCACGCATTGGCGCAGGTTCCTCGCTGCGCCGCCGCCAAGCGGCAGGTTTCAGGGCGGCTCATCGGAGGGCGGCTAGGGATGTATCGACGGCGGCGACGAGCTGGTCGATCTCTGCTTCGCCCATCGGGGTGGAGATGGCTCCGGCGCCGCTGTATATGAGCAGGATCCCGCAGTCGAGCATTCTGTTATAGAACTGTTTGAGCCGTTCGGCTGTCACGGGGTCGGAGTGGGTCTCGCGGTGGTTGGCGGGCGGGTCGGCGCGCATGTGGATTCGGAACATGGAACCGGCACCGGTGACGCTGGCGGGAGCGCCCAAAGTCTTGATGGTGTCGTTGATGGCACCGACAGCGAGTTCCGCGAGGCGGTTGACGTGGTCGATTTGAGCCTGGTCGTAGAGCTCCATGGCGGTCAGCCCGGCGGTCATGGTGACGGGATTGGCGGAGAATGTACCGGAGTAGGGCAGCAGGTAACTGTCGCCTAGGGGGTTCATCATCTCCATGATGTGGGCCCGCCCGGCGATGGCTCCGACTGGGAACCCACCGCCGATGATCTTGCCCATGGCGGTGATATCGGGAGCCAGGCCGTATTGCTGCTGGGCTCCGCCGTAGGAGTTCCTGAAGGTGATGACCTCGTCAGCCACCAGTAGGGCACCGTTGTGGCCCACCCATCGTTGCAGAGCGGAGGCGTAAGCGGGGGTGGCGGGGCACAGGCCGGCCCAGTGGGGCATGACGTCCAACAGGACACATGCAATCTCGTCAGCGTGGCGATCGAGGATGGCGACGGCCCGTTCCGGGTCGTTGTAAGGGATGACAACGACGTCGTCAAGGACGGGCTGCGGGGTGCCGTGGGCGACGGGAACCGATGCCGGGCTGTCGAGGTCACCCCAGTTAGAAGGTCGGGCGGTCTGGCTGACTTCGGCGTAGTCATAGAGGCCGTGGTAGGCCCCTTCGGCTTTGGCGACCTTGGTCCGCCCGGTGAAGGCCCGAGCGGCTTTGAGTGCGCCCATGACCGCTTCGGTGCCGGAGTTGGCGAATCGGACCTTCTCGAAATTGGGGTTGCGGGAGCAGAGGTGCTCGGCGAATCGCACCTCCACCTCGGTTGAGAGTGTGGACGCGGTGCCTTTTCGGAGTTGGTTCGCGACGGCGGAAACGATGGCGGGGTGAGCGTGGCCGTGGATGAGAGAGGCCATGTTGTTGGCGAAGTCGATCCGCTCTGCGCCGTCGACATCGGTGATGCGGCACCCGTCGGCTCGGGCCGCGTAGAGGGGGTGGGGCTCGCGGATGGCGCTGTTGCGGCTGGCTCCGCCAGGCATTACCCGCACGGCCCGCTCGTACAGGGAGCGAGAGATAGGAGTGCCGTCGGGCTCACCCATGGGCATTCCCCAGCGGGCGGGCCGCCTGAGCCGGCCCGGTTTCCCGAGGTGGCCGGTTGTCACAGATAGGGGCGGCGGTGCGGGCGGCGACGTCATCGAGGCGGATTCCGGGGGCCAGCTCGACGAGCTCAAACCCCCCTGGCCCAATGTCGATTACGGCGAGGTCGGTGTAGATGCGGCTGACCGCGCCCCGCCCAGTGATCGGGTATGAGCAGGACTCAACGAGTTTGGGCGTTCCGTCGCGGGTGCAGTGAGCGGTCATCACGAACACGTTTTTCACGCCTGAGACGAGGTCCATTGCCCCTCCGACGGCAGGAATGGCGTTTCGCTCACCGGTGGACCAGTTGGCGAGGTCTCCGTTCGCCGCCACCTCAAGCGCTCCGAGCACGCAGAAGTCGAGGTGGCCGCCTCGGATCATGGCGAAGCTGTCGCCATGGTGAAAGTACGATGCGCCCGCTATGGCGGTGACCGGCTGCTTGCCGGCGTTTATCAACTCGGGGTCCGCAGCCGTACCCATGGGGGGCGGGCCCATGCCGAGCAGCCCATTTTCGGTGTGGAGGATAACTTCACGGTCCGACGGGATGTGCTGGGCAACCAGTTCAGGCATCCCGATGCCCAGGTTGACGTAGGCACCGTCGGGAATGTCCTTAGCTGCCCGAGCGGCCATCTCGTCCCTGCTGCGGCCCTTGATGGGCACCGGTGCGCTCATGGATAGGCGGCGCCCTGGGCGACGAGCCTCGATTCGTGGGCTGGGTCGGGGATGCAAACGACTCGGTCGACGTAGATGCCGGGGGTGATAACTGTCTCGGGGTCTATGGTCCCGGGCGCGTCAACGGCGGCGGCCTGCACGATGGTGGTCACGGCCGCGGTGGCCATAAGGGGGGAGAAGTTGCGGGCGGTCTTGTTGTACACGAGGTTGCCGTGCCAGTCGGCCCGCCGGGCTTTGATGAGCGCGAAATCGGCGGTGAGGGCGCGCTCGAGCAGGCAGGGTCGCCCGTCGAAGTCGCGCTGCTCTTTGCCAGCTTCAAGCTCGGTGCCGACGGCGGTTGGGGTGTAGAAGGCGGGGATGCCGGCCCCGCCGGCTCGGATCCTCTCGGCGAGGGTGCCCTGGGGTACCAGCTCGAGTTGGATGCGCCCGGCCCGGTACAGGTCGGGGAACGCCCGCGAGTTGGCGCTGCGGGGGTAGGAGCAGATCATCTTGGCCACCCGCCCGGCTCTGATAAGCGCAGCCAGTCCGACTTCGCCGGTGCCGGTGTTGTTATTAACGACGGTGAGCCCGCTAGAGCCCTGGTCGATGAGGGCGTGGATCAGCTCGATGGGGCTGCCCGCCTCGCCGAACCCACCGATCATGACGGTTGACCCTTCGTCAATGCTGGCGACGGCTTGGGCGGGGTCGGCGACCCGCTTGTCGATCACGCCGGCCCGTTCGCTCAGGCCGGGATAGCGGTGAGCTCGTCGGCAGCGACCGGCTTAACGCGGTTGTAGTCGAAGAGGCCAGCCTCGTCGAACAGCACCCGGTCTTCGTAGTCGTCGAACCACAGCGCCTTCGGGTTGCGGCCCACGATGCACACCTTCCCCCGGTCGGGCGCTTCGGCGGCGCTGCGCAGGATCTTGAAGACGACGACCCCGTTCTCAGCTCCCGCAAGACCCGGGACGGGCTCATCGGTAACGGCGGACACCTCGGTCTTGCCTTTGTAGTGGGTGATCGACAGGCGGGCGTGGGCTTCCACCCCGGACAGTCCTTTCTGGGATTCGTTGAGGATCTGCCAGGCGTCCTCAATGGGCACGTTGAACGCTCGGTAGGCGACGATGTCGCGCCCGCAGAAGAAGTAGTGGTTCTCGATGCCGACCCGCTTCAGGGTGCGCTGGAGGATTCGCAGCGCGTCGGGGTCGTTGTTGACGCCTCTGATGATGGGCGACTGGTTCTCCACGCTGATCCACCCCCGGGACACGACGGCTTCCACGGCCCGCTGGGTGCTGGGGTTCCACTCGAGGAAGCCGTTGCCGTCCTCGATGTAGTTACCGTCTTGGTCTTTGACCAGAAGCTCGTCGGGGTGGTTGAAGTGGGTCATCAACCGAAAACCGACGTCCGGGTAGGTGTCGTGGAAGTGGTCCATCATGTCCAAGAAGGCGCTGTCGAACCGGTCGGGGTAGAAGGCCAGTTCCTTGGTGCCGAGCCGGATTGCCTCCACTCCTGCTTCAGCCAGGGCGGTGAACCAGGCGGCCAGCTTGCTGTTGGGCAGAACCATCGGGTCGCCGCCCGACAGGAGGATCTCGCGGAGCTTCTCCCGGCCGGTCTCGGGGTGCCGGCCCCCGTTGGCCGCGACTGCGGCGTTGTGGGCCCGTATGTAGTCGGTGACCTCGAGCACCTGGGCGAGGCCCTTCTTCTCGACCGTGCCGTCGTGGCGCTCAACGGGCTTGCGGGCAATCAGCTCTTCCCTGTAGCAGAACCGGCAGTGCGCTGAGCACGTCGAGATCACGTATAGGAGGCCCATCTCGTACTTGTGGATGAGGCCCTCGACGGGGCTGTAGTCCATCTGGTTTCCGGGATCCTCCGCGCCGTCCAGGTTGAGCGTCTCATCGGGCGACGCCTTGACGAGCTTCTGGAGGGAGGGGCTGTTCTTGGCCATCTCGAAGAAGTGGCGGGTGATCTTGACCGGCATGCGGGATTCGATGTCCCGGTCGGTGTCTTTGATATGGAGCAGCCGCTCGATTTCCGAGGAGCTGTAGAATCCGCGCATGTCCTCAGGGGCGGTGCCGCTGATGAACGGGTCGAGGCCGTTGAGGATCTCGCGGTCGTATCGGGGGTTCTCGACCGTGTCGAGAACCAGCCGCTCCCGTTCGGCCGGCTCGTATTTTGCCTTTGCCATGGTGTGCTCTGACCTCCGCTCGGATTGTCTCCCTGTCGGGCCGCTCACCAGCTAGTGTTCGCTAGTGAACAGATTTATACCATAATTGTACTATATTGTACATTCAATTGCACGCCGGGAAGGGGTAGTTATGGCATCTGAGGCGGACGCAGATCCCACTCCGCCGATGACGGTGGCCGAGCTGGTCGCCAGGGCTGGCGAGGATCTGACCCCGACCGAGCGGCGAATCGCCGAAGAAGTGGTTGCCGAGCCGACGCTGCTGGCTTTCGGGACGGTCTCGGACCTGGCCGACCGCATCGGCACCAGCCGCCCGTCAATCGCCCGCTTCGCCACCAAATTGGGGCTCGACAGCTACGCGGCTTTGCAAGACGTGGCCCGCCGGAGGGTTGAGGACGCCCTAACCCGCCCCCGCGACCGCATCCGCCGGGCCCCTTCCGGACAGCCGACCGACTTGGACAAGCTTGCCGCCGCCTTCGAGTCGGCCACCGAGTCTGCGGCCCGCGGGGAGACCAAAGCCATCGCCGAGCGGACGGCAGCCGCGGAGGCGGTGTGGATAGTGTCCGGAGAGACCTCTCAGGCCGGCGCCCACGCGCTGCGCAGCGGCCTGTCAATGATCCGCCCTCGGGTGCACCTGCTCGACGAACAATCGGCGGCAAGCAGCCTGGCGGGTGCCGGGCCGAACGACTTGGGCATCGCCATCGACTTCTACCGCTACCGCCGCTCCTCAGTCGCAGCCACCCGAGCGCTGGCCAATCTCGGCGTTCCCATCGCCGCGGTCACCGACAGCCCGCTATCCCCACTGGCCGCCATGGCGGACGTGCTGTGCCAGCTGTCGGTCCCCGCCGTCGGCCCATTCGACAGCTCCGTCCCCGCGGTCGTCGTCGCCGAGCTCATAGTCGCCGAAGTCGCCGCCATCACCCGAGACGATGCCCAGCAACGCATCGACCGCTTGGAGGCGCTCTGGGCCGAAACCGACACCTTCCTGCCCCCCGACTAGCCCGCGACTCAACCTTGTTGCCCCTTGTTTGTCGCTGGGCGACAGAGGGGCGCTCACAACCTGCCTGATGGCCGGTGTCGGCTTGGACGGCGGGTGGTCTGTATCGTGGGCGTTCGGGTTTTGCGGGCTGGCCGTGCCAGAGGTCTGGTCGCTATGTCGGTCTGCGTGGCCCGGGGCCGGGCGGGGGACTCGGCCCGGTTGGCGTGTCGCCGCTTGGCGCTGTTGACACGCTTTCCGGTCGAGCCCCCGCCCAGCTACCCAGGGAGGGGACCCTGGTTGCCTCTATTCGACGAACGTTGACGCGGGGTAGAACTCGACGTTGACCCATTCGCCGTTCTGCGCCTGCTGGATGGTGTAAGCGCCAGAGACGGTTCCGGATGGATCGAACACAAGCGGCCCGGAGGCGCCTTCGTAGTTGATGTCGTCTCCGGCGGCTAGGGCGTCGCGGCCCTCAGCGAAGGTCGACACCGGGCTACCGCCGTCGGACACACCACGGATGACCGAGTTGATGCCCGCTCCGTCGCATTGTCCGCTGGCCTCAAGGGACAGGGCCACCAAGGTGACCATGTCGAATGAGTTGGGCGCGAACGGCGCGCCTGCGCCGGGATACCGCTCCTCGAATGAGATGAACTCGGGCAGGGACGGATCGGCGTCAGCGAACTCGACGAAGGCCTTGTCGTTGATCAGTTCGGCGCCGACGGCGTCAAAGATCTCGGGCACGGCCAGGTCGGCGGTGAACAGCCACTCCCCGTCGAACCCGCCGGCGACTGCTTCCTTGATGAGGGTGACACCGGATTCCTGGCCGCCGGCCAAGAAGATCGCGTCAGGGTCGCTAGCGAGCACCGAGGTCAGTTCGGCCTGGTAGGACGGCTGGCCTGGGTTGTAGACGACGAAGTCGGTGATGTCGATCCCGGCTTCCTCCACCTCGGTCCTGGCCACCTCGGCCGGGGAGATGGTGGATTCCTCGTTCTGAACCATGAACGCGACCGATCCGTAGCCCCTGGTGGAGAGCCACAGGCCCGAAGCGGCACCGTCGCCGAGGTCGGACGACACAGTCCGGTAGACAAAGTCGCCGCCGAGCTCGTTGAGGGTGATCGTCCCCGCGTAGGGCGACATGATGACCACTTCCTCCCGCTTGGCCAGGTCGACCAGAGCGACCATGATCCCCGACGTCGGGCCCAAGATGGCGATTGCACCCTCGCTCTCGATCATGTTCGTCGCCTCTCTGATGCCGGTCTCGGGGTCGCCGCCGGTGTCTGCGACAACAGTGCGGATATCGCCGCACACGGTGCCGCCGGCCGCGTTGATCTCCCCTACGCCGAACTCGATGGCGTCGGCAACGATCTTGCCAAACTCGCCGAGCTCGCCAGTGAGGGGCACAAGCACGCCGATGGTGACCTCGCCGGGCTCATCAACGGGTTCCCCGCCTTCAGACGCATCGGGTGCCTCGGTCGGCTCGGGGGCCGTTGCCCCATCGGTCGCTTCGGGGGCTGCGGCAGTCGCTTCGGGCGCGGCTTGGTCGGCGGGGGCGGCAGGGCCGTCTCCGTCGTCGTCGTTGCCGCACGCCGCTGCGATCACAGCCAGCGCGAGCATGGCCGCGACGAGCCGCAGCCATCTGGGCGTTGTCCGTTTCATTTTGGTTCCTCTCTTGGTGGGGGTTGACTCCACGTCATTTCCTTTCTCTGGGTAGCTGACTTGACGTCAATTGCTTCTTTTCGGGTTGTTGTGTGGAGGTCTTTCGACTTCTTCTCGGCCCTCGAGGAGCAGCTCTTGGAGACGGCCCGGTTCGAGCAGTTCTCTGCTGTCGAGCTCGGCGGTGCTCCTCCCGCCTTCAAGCAGGCACGCCCTGGTAGACGCGGCGAGGATTTTCTCCGGACTCTGCTCGACGACCCAGACGACGGCCATACCTGCGGCTGCGAGCTCGCTGACCCATTCGACCATGTGGGCGACAAACAGGGGGGCGAGCCCCGCGGTCGGCTCATCTAACAGCAGCACCTTGGGCTCGGCGATCATTGCGCACGACACGGCGAGGGTTTGCCGCTCGCCGCCTGAGAGGGTGGAGGCCCGCTGGTTAGCCCTATCAGCGAGGATGGGGAACCGGTCGAAGACGGCATCGGTACGGGCAGCGGCGCCGGGGAATGCCAACGATGCGACCCGCAGGTTGTCGCGAACGGTGAGCTCGCGGAACACGTTGTGGTCCTGGGGGACGTATCCGACGCCTCGGCGGGCTATCTGCTGGGGGGCGAGCCCTGCGATGTTGTCGTCGTCGAGCGTGACTGAGCCGCCGGTCGCGGGGAGATGTCCGGCGATGGTCTTCATGAGGGTGGTCTTGCCGGCCCCGTTCGGGCCCAGCACGACGACGATCTCGCCAGCAGAGACCTTGAGGTCGACTCCGTGGAGCACAGTGACTTTGCCGTAACCCGAGACCAGCCCGGCCGCTTCAAGCTGCATGGTCTTCTCCCAAATAAGCGGAGATGACGGCCGGATCGCCGCGGATGTACGACGGGGGCCCTTCGGCGAGGAGCCGACCTTGGGTCAAAACGAGGATGTGCTCGGCGATGGCCAGCAGGAAGTGGAGGTTGTGTTCGACGACAACCAGGGTCATACCTTGGCGGTGGAGTCCTGTGAGGAGGTCAGCAAGCCGGTCTTGGAGGAGGGGGTGTACGCCGGCGGTGGGCTCGTCAAGCAGCAGCAGAGTGGGGCGGCGGATCAGCTGACGGGCTACTCCGAGCATCCGGAGCTCGCCGCCGGACAGGTCGCCGACAGGCTCAGAGGCCCGATCGGCCAGCCCGACTTGGCCCAGGATGTCGCGGGCTTGCTCGACGAGGCCAGCCTCGTGGCGGCGCCATTTGCGGCCGAGCGCCGATCGGAGCCTCTCGCCAGGGCTGGTCGCGCCTACGACTACGTTGTCGAGCACCGTCAGCGATTCGAACGTGCGGGGTGTCTGGAATGTGCGGCCGATGCCGTGCTCGGCCCTCTGATGGGAGCTGTCGGCGGTGATGTCGTTCCCCTCGAACACGATCGTGCCGGCGTCGGCGGGCAGCACCCCTGTAAGCAGGTTGAAGAGAGTCGACTTGCCGGCCCCGTTGGGTCCGATGAGGCCGACGAACGAGCCTCGGTCGATCTGGAAGCTGAGCCCGTCGTCGCCGCCGAGCGCCTGGATACCGGCGAACCGCTTTGATACGCCATTCACCTCCAGCAGCGGCCCCAGCTGTGTCGGGACGCGGGTGTGGTCGCGGCCGGTCATGTACTCGCCCTGACTTTCCGCTGGATACGGTCGAACGGCTGGTAGCGGAGCACTGCAATGAACAGCACGCCGGTGATGATGTGCTCGACAGATGCTGCGATCTGCGCGGAGCGGACCGTCTCGAACGGCAAGGCGCGCACCACTTCTTCGAAGAACACCAGGCCGAACGCGCCGAGCATGGCTCCGTACACCGATCTCTCCCCGCCAAGCACTAGCGCGATCCACACGATGAAGGTGACTTCGGCGGTGAACAGCGACGGCTGCGCGAGGGTGGTGAACATTGCGTACACGGCGCCGGCGAGTCCGACGGGAACCGCCGAGATCAAGAACACCTGGCGGCGCATGTCTGCTGAGGGCTTGCCGGACGACTGGGCGGCGACCTCGTCGTCGCGGATGGCGTCGAGGGCCCGCCCGTAGGGAGAGGCGAGCAGCTGTCGGAACGCTGCGAGGGTTACGATCAACAGGAGGGCAGCGGCGCCAGCGAACACGTACTTCTCCTCGATCGGCCCCCAGTCGCCGAACGGCCGATGCACATTGGACAGGCCGACGGTGCCGTTGCCAATACGCCGCTCGTTCAGCAGGAATGAGTGGAACACCTCGGCAAATGCGAAGGTGGTGAGCGCGAGGTACTCCCCTCTGAGCCGCAGCGTCGGCCAGCCGGTTAACGCGGCAAACCCAAGGGCGGCGACACCGGCCAGTAGGAACCCGGCCCACCATGGCCAGTCGAGGCCGAACGCGTACTGGTCGAGCCCTTTGGGGGGCGGCTGAGTGATGATGGCGTAGGTGTATGCGCCAACCGCGAAGTACGCGACGATCCCGAAGTTGATCATCCCCCCTCGGGCGTATTGGAGGTTGAGTGCCAGGGTGACGACGCCGAAGATCGACCCGATCGTCGCGACGGTGATGAGCAGTTGCGGCCAGTTCATGCCGCTCTCCTGCCTGCGAGCCCCTCGGAGCGGAACAGCAGCACGATGATCACGATCGAGAACGCGACCAAGGGCCGGTACCCGGCGGGGATCCAGTAGACGGACACGTCCATGGCGATGCCGATGATCAGGCCTGAAGCGATGACGGTGTACAGCGATCCGAGGCCGGCGAGGATGGCAACGGCGAGGATCTGGAGAATCTGGGCGAACGGCAGGTCGGTGGTGAGGGTGGCGATCACCGCGAGCATCACGCCAGCGAGTCCGGCCAGGCCCGACGACAGCAGCCAGGTGACCCTGGAGGTGGTGGCCACATCCACCCCTCGGGAGGCGGCCAGTTCGGGGTTGACGGCTCTGGCTCGGATCGCGAGGCCTACGCGGGTGCGGTTGAGGAACAGGGCCAAGGACACCGACACGGCCGCAGCGAGGGCGACGACGATGATCTGGTAGTCGGTGATGCGGATGCCGAACGGCTTGTAGCTGGTGGCGAGGCCGATGTCGAGGGTTCGGATGCCGGTGCCGACCAGCGCGTCGATGACACCACCGATGACGAACGCGACGCCAGTGGAGGTGATCAGCAGCACTGCGGGGCCGCGGGAGCGGATCGGGTCGTAGATCGTGCGGGCAATCCCCAGCCCGACGAGGGCGGTGAACACGACAGCTGCGGGGCCAGCGATGAGGATGTGCCATCCCTGCGATGCGTTGAGCCACCAAGTGGCGAATGCTCCGATACCGAGCAGTTCGGCGTGGGCGATGTTCAAGAACCCCTCGACCTGCCGGGTCAGCGAGAACCCGATCGTGGCCAGGATGAGGAAACATCCGGTCACGACCCCGGCGGTCAGGTATTGCAGGAACAGCATCGCCTCTACCTGTCTCGCACTAGTCGTAGTTGCGGACTTCGAACGTGATGGCCCCACCGGGGCTGACCCACGGTCCGTGCGCCATGCCGGGCGGGCGGCAGGCGTACATTCCGGCGGTGAACGTCTGGGCCAGCGTCAGGTCGTGAATGGCACCCTCAACCAACCAGAGCTCTTCCCAGAAGTCGTGGCGCTGCACCCCGGCCGCCGACGTGTCCGTGCCGGGCAGGAACTTCAAGAGCCTGGTGTACGACCCACTGTCCGGGTCCCTCGAGAGGGTTTTGCTGTAGAGCCCTTCGATACCGGCTTCGGGTTCCCAGGGGATCAGGTCGGGGTCGAAGAACTCAAATTCTTGCTTTCCCATGTCAATTGTCCTCCAAGACGTTGATTACGGAATACGAGGCGGTCAGGGAGCGGGCGGTGACCGGGTCGCGCAGCTGCGCGGTGAAAGAGGGGTGGAACTCGAACTCGCCTCTCGCAGGGATGGTGCCGGACAGGATCACCGTGCCATCCATCGGTCCGCCGAACCGATCCTCAACTAGGCGCAGCAGCTCCGACGGAGGTTTGAGGGCGGCGACCGGGCCGGCCTGATAGGTGTTCTGCGAACCGACCGGGGTCCACGCTCTGAACATGAGATCGTCCCAGTGATCCTCAAGGTCGCTTAGCCGCCACACGTCAGCGGAGAGCACCTTGGCGCAGCTCTGCTTGGAGGCGGCCATGTCCACGGTTTCGAGGGCCCGGTCGGTGTGGTCTGACGCCGCCGCGACCCACACCTCGCTATCGGCGACCAGAAGGGCGTATTCGACCTCGCCGCACGATGAAGCCGTTGCCACCTCGATTTCGGTATCGGTGGTGAGCCGGTCGGCTCCGAGAACGAAGTACGAGGGCACCTCGTCGGGCGGCGCGATGCCCTCCACTTCCAACTTCGCGATGTACGCATCCACCGAGGCGGTGTCTCTGGCGGTGTAGCCGGCGAGGATCAGCCGCTTGGCGGAGAACCGGAGCGGGGTGCCATCGTCAGTGCGGAACACCAAATCGTTACCGGGCTCGCCCAGCAGGCGGCGGTCGGCGAGAGCCGGGAACCGATCCCGGGCGTCGGCGGGCCCTTGCAGGTCGATTTGGGCGGTAGCGGTGCCAGGGTCGTCGCCGAGGGATGTGAGGGTGGTGCCCCACGGGTCAATCACCGCGGAACGGCCGCACAGTGCCGTCTGGTATCCGGTCTGCCCAACGCCGTTGCAGGCGACGACGAACGCCTGGTTCTCAATGGCTCGCGCCCGCAGCAGCGTTGACCAGGCCTCCACCCTTGGGTGCGGCCACGCCGACGCAACCAAGAAGCCGACAGCGCCCATCTCGGTCATGCGACGAAACAGCTCGGGGAACCGCAAGTCATAGCACACGGCGAGGCCGAGACGGCCCAACGGCGTTTCGGATACAACCACGTCGGTTCCCGCGGTGAGGTATTCCTGTTCTTTGCTGCCGTAGCCGAACAGGTGAATCTTGCGGTATCGACCCAGCTCGCCACCGTCGGGGCCGAACAGGACCGAAGTGTTGTAGAGACGGTCGCCGTCTGCTTCGATGAGTGACCCGGCGTGCAGGCAACTCCCGGTCTCGGCAGCGAGTCCGGCGAGCCGCTCGAGCAGCTTCGGGGTCATGTCCGATGCAGTGGAATAACCGTCGAACGAGAAGTAGCCGGGATACCACACTTCCGGGAGGATGATCAGGTCGGATTCGGCAGCAGCACGGATCTGCTCTTCGGCCGTTCCGATCAGGTCTGGGCCGTCTCCCGTCTGCACCGCGGCCGGCAGCTGTATGAGCGTCACCGAGGTCATTGGCCATCTCCTTGTATTCGGGCCTGGTTGAGCCAGGCGAGCACCCGTTCGGGGGTGAGGGGCAGTTGGTCGACGAACACGTCGCCGACGGCTGATAGAGCGTCTTCGACGGCTGCGGCGATAGCCGCGCCGGGTGCGATCGCGCCGCCCTCCCCCATGCCTTTGAGGCCGCCGATGGTGTGAGGAGATGGGGTCTCAAGGTGGGCGACGTCGAAGTCGGGTATGTCGGTCATGGTGGGGATGAGGTAGTCCGAGAAGGTGGTGGTCAGCAGGCGGGCCTCGTCGTCGTAGACGAACTCCTCAAACAGGGCGGTGCCGATTCCCTGGGCGACGCCGCCGAAGATCTGTCCCTCGACAATGGTCGGGTTGATCATCGGCCCGCAGTCCTCGGCGATCGCGTAGGACAGAACCATCGTTTTGCCGGTAAGCGGGTCGATTTCGACGGAGGCCAGGTGCGCGGCGTTGGTGTACACCCCGGTGCCGGGGTCGGCGTCGTATGTACGCGACGCCTCCAGGATCGGCTCAACCCCACGAGGGAGGGACTCGGGGCGCTGGTATACGAGCCGGCAGAGCTCGGCGATCTCAATGGACGCGCCGGGCGACCCCGACACCGAGAGGCAGCCCTGGCCGATCACGATGTCGGCGGGCGACGCCTCGAAGCGGTGAGCGGCTACCTGGCGGAGCGTTTCGGCCACCGCGTCGGCTGCTTTGACGACTGCCCCGCCAGCGAGCACCGCGGAGCGGCTCGCGAATGTGCCAGCCCCATAGGCCACCTGGTCGGTGTCGCCGTACTCCACCCTGATGTCCTCGATGCTCAGGCCGAGCCGGTCGGCGGCTATCTGGGCGAGAGTGGTCTCCAGCCCTTGGCCGTGATCGTGGATCGACGCGGACACGACCGCTGTACCTGTTGCATCTAGTCGGACTTTGGCCGTCTCGTACCCAAACACGATCGGCACGCCCCGCTGCTGGAACTCGCGGGTGGTGTGAGCGGTCTGCTCGGTAAACACCGCCAGCCCGATCCCGAACAGGCGCCCTTCGGCCCTGGCCGCTGCTTGATCGGCGAACAGCCGATTGTGGCCGCCAACTTCAAGGGCTTTGTCTAGCGATTCGGGCAACGACCCGGAGTCGTAAACCAACCCGGACGCGGAATGCCAGGGGTAGTCGTCTGGGCCGATGAGGTTGCGGCGCCGTATCTCGGTCCGATCAGCGCCCCGGTGCCTGGCGATTCTGTCCATGAGCCGCTCGATGGAAAAGCACGCTGCGGGACGGGCCACGCCCCGGTACGCCCCGTATGGGGCCTTGTTGGTGCAATAGGCTGTTCCGGTCACCGAGTACTCCGCGACCCGATAGGGGCCGGGGAGGATGCCCATGGCCATCCCGCAGTCCATGGTCGACGTCCACGGGAACACCGAGTAGGCGCCCATGTCGACTGCGATGTCGGCCTCGAGCGCCAAGAGGATCCCATCGTCGTTGAAGTAGCCAGTCACCCGGTGGCGGTGCTCACGGGAGTGATGGGACGCAAAAAAGTGCTCGCGCCGGTCCTCCACCCATTTCACCGGTCGGCCCAGCTCACGGGCAGCCAAACAGCAGGCGACCTCCTCGGGGTACAGCTGCGCTTTGACGCCGAATCCACCGCCCACGTCGGGGGAGATCACCCTTATGCGGCTCTCTGCCACCCCGAGGGCGTCGGAGAGGCCGGCGCGAATCAGGTGTGGGATCTGGGTGGTGGTCCAAAGTTCGAACAGCCCGGAGCCCTGGTCGTAGCGGGCGACGCACGCTCGCCCTTCCATCGGGATCGCCCCGTGGCGGGCGTTGCGAAGCTCGACGGTCACCCGGTGCGCGGCGGACCCGGCCGCCTCCTCGAACCCGTCGGTCGCCATTGAGCGGCGCACGAACGCGTGGTCGACCCACCCAGAGTGGACCGGCTCCCGGTCTTCTCCGAGCACGTCGTCGAGCCCGGCGACCGGCTCCAATGGGTGGCAGGCAAACGTGACGTGCTCGCCGGCGTCCTCGGCGGCATATTCGTCGTCGGCTATGACCATGGCCACCGCCTCCCCGGCGTACCGAGTCCGGCCGACGGCAAGAATGGGCTGCGCGGACGGCTGGAACCCCTCGTAGGCGGACACACAGCGGATCTCCGCACCGGCGAAATCGTCGCCGGTAAACACTGCCCGCACCTTTTCGCAAGCGAGTGCCTCTTTGACGTCGAAGTCGCAGATGTCGGAGGACGCTTCGTCGGAGCGGACGAACTTGGCGGACAGCGTGCCGGGGAAGGAGACATCGGCCACGAACCGGCCCTGCCCTTTGAGCAGACGGTCGTCCTCCACCCTCGGGACACGAGCACCGAACAGCCGGGGCGACGGGCCGCTCATCGCCCGCCTCCCGCGGCCTTTCCGAGGGCTTGTTCGACGGCGTCGACGATTTGGTGGTAGCCAGTGCAACGGCAGAGATTGCCGGCCAGCTGCTCTCTAATCTGGTGGCGGGAAGGCGTGGAGGCCGCCTCGGCGGCAATCTCAGTGACGGTCATCAATAGCCCGGGGGTGCAGAACCCGCATTGGAGGCCGTGGCAGTCTTTGAACGCCTGCTGGATGGAGCTCAACTGCTCTCCGTCGGCCAGCCCCTCTACTGTGCGCACCGACGATCCATTGGCCTGGGCTGCGAGCATGAGGCATGACCGGGCGGATGCGCCGTCGACGAGCACTGTGCAAGACCCGCAGTAGCCGTGCTCGCATCCGACATGCGTGCCGGTCAAACCGAGCACACCCCGCAGGAAATCCGACAGCAGCATCCGCCCGTCGACCTCGGCGGTCTCGGCCCGCCCGTTCACCTCCACGGCGATCTCAACCATCTGGCCGCCTCCCATCGCGGCGAGCCAGGGCCTGGCCGGCAGCGCGGAGCACCTGGGCGTAAACCAGCTGCTTGCGGTGCGCTGTGGACCCGTGTGAGTCACCGACCGGATCGAATGCGTCGCGAGCCACCTCCGCAACCGCCTGCGGGTCTTCAGTGGCGATCAGGGCTTCCTCGGCCTCGGGACACCGCACCGGCCGGTCCGCTACACCAGCCAGCGCGACCCTCGCCTCACCGATTCCGCCGGAGCCAGCGGCGCAGGCGACCGCGGCCACCACAACCGCGAAGTCGCCGGTGCGGCGCTGGAACTCCGAGAATCCCCAGTCGTCAGCGAATCGGGAGGCGAACCGGACACTGACTACGAGCTCGTCAGCCCGCCGGCCCGTTGTGAACACCGTCTGAAAGAAGTCGTCGCCACCCACCCACCGGGCCCCGGACTTCGACCGCAGCTCTACCGACCCGTCCAGTGCCAAGAGCACAACCGGCCACTCAGCCGACGGGTCGGCGTGGGCGACACTTCCTCCGACGGTGCCCCGGTTGCGTATCGCTCTAAACCCGATGAAGCCCGCGGCTTCGCGTGCCATCGGCAGGTGCCGAGCGATGTAGGGATCTGCCTCCATTTGCCGATGCGTCACGCGGGCACCCACCGACACTGTGTCGGGCTCGGCAGCAATCGAGTCCAGCCCTCCTACACAGCCCAGGTCAATAACCTCGGCGGGGCGGGCCAGCCTTAGATTCAGCATGGGGATCAGGCTCTGCCCGCCCGAGAGGACGACGGCTTCGTCGCCGTAGGCGTTGAGCAGGTCCAGTGCCTCCGCCTGCGAGGACGGTGCGTGATACCTGAACTTCGGCGGCTTCATGCTGTTCGCATTTCCATGCGCCCCCCTGACCTGCTGATCGTCCTGGCAGGCATGGGGCCAGCCCCGAAGGGGAAGGGCCAGCGACCAAGCCCGCCAGTTCAGGCAGTCAACCACAGATCAAATATGAAATCAAATATTGGATATAGTTGATCGGAGGTGGTAAGAATTCGGTTAGGGTGTCACCGAGGCACCCTTGTAGCGATAGGCAAAGCGTGCCGACTGATCACCGCACACTCGAACGACAAGGGGGAATACTGGAAGTGGCTGAACAAGCAGCGTTTGCGTCAGCCCCACCAGTTATCCAACCCACCGTCCCAGAGATGGTGCTGCTCTATCTCCGCAAGCTGCTCGTCACCGGCGAGCTCGCGCCAGGAGACAAGGTCCCACTTGAAGCCGTCGCACGGAGTTGCGGAGTCAGCCCCGTGCCGGTCAGAGAAGCCCTCAAGCAGCTTCAGAACGAGGGAGTGGTGGTCAACGAGCCGCGCCGGGGCTACTGGGTGACGACGCACTCGCAAGCCGAGTTCGCCGAGCTTCAGCACATCACTTCTCTCC
The DNA here is from genome assembly GCA_022827725.1 of Acidimicrobiia bacterium. Classification (GTDB taxonomy): domain Bacteria; phylum Actinomycetota; class Acidimicrobiia; order Acidimicrobiales; family Bin134; genus Poriferisocius. Next base: position 6,635 of record JAJEIJ010000005.1, on the reverse strand, counting down.
TAGAGCGAGAGGCGATGGCGCTAGGAGCGCCCAGACTCACCGACGAAAACATCCAGCAGATGGACGACTACCGGATCAAGATGGAGCGCGCCCTCACCGAGGGCGACCTCTGGACCACCAACGTCGCCCACCGGGAGATGCACTTCGTCCCCTACCGGGCGTCCGGCATGCCCCGGCTCGTCAAGGAGATAGAGCGGCTGTGGGAGCACACCGACCACTACCGCGTTCTCTACCTCCACAAGCACAGTGACGTCCAGGAGGTCTCCCTGGCCCAGCACCTCGACCTCATCGAAGCGTGCCGGACTAGGGACCCGGACCGGGTTATTGAGGCGATGCGCATCCACCGCGAATACGCCACCGCCACCATCACCCCCGGCCTCCTGGACGAAGACGGCAACTAGGCGCCCCGCGCTGCTCCGCTGCAACAACATCGAAAAAGGAGCAACAAGCCATGCGCTTCGGAGCCTGGATCCCTTCCTACGCCTACCCGGGGCTCGACTACGAGCGGGCTCGCCAAGGCACCGACACCTTCTCCAAGAAGGCCAACGACTACGACATTGACCTGTGGGTAATCGACCACCTCCTCCACGCCCCTGGCCTCTACGGGATGCCTTGGCTGGAGCCCATGACCGTGCTGACCCACGCCGCCGCCGTCGCCCCTGATGTACAGATGGTCGGAACCGGCATCCTGGTGGTGCCCCTCCGCCACCCCGTTGTACTGGCCAAAGAAGTCGCCACCATGGACTACCTCACCGGCGGCCGCTACCAATTCGGCATCGGTCCCGGCTGGTACGGTCCCGAATTCGAAGCCACCGGCACCCATATCAGTGAACGGGGCAAGCGCACCGACGAGATACTCGAAGCCGTCCGCCTGCTCCTCACCACCGACGACGCCACATACGAAGGCGAGTTCTACTCATTCGACAGCGTCACCATCGACCCCCGCCCGCCCAGAATGCCCAACGTGTGGGTTGCCGGCGGGTCCCGCATCCCCGACGGCACCTTCGACAACGACCGGCCCGTGCTCGCAAAAACCGTGCTCAACCGCATCCTCGGCGCCGACTGGTGGCTGTCGCGCTGCTCCGGCCAGCAGCAATGGGTCCACAACGACTGGCAGGTCATTAAAGATGCCGCAGCCGCTAGAGACTCCGAGCCACCCCGGTTCGGCCACTGCAACTTCATCTACATCGTGGACACCAATGATCCTGCCAAGGCCCGCGAAGAGCAGCACATCTATTTCGAGCAGGCCATGGGCACCCACCGCACCCGCGACCACTTAGAGAAGAGCTACTTCTTCGGATCCATCGACGAGATCGCCGCCCGTCTCCGCGACCTCAAAGACGGCGGCTGCGAATACATCGTCTTAGGTCCCACTAGCGACAACCCCGAGCAACTCGACCTGCTCCACAACCTAGTAATCCCCCAAGTCAACGCCTGATGGACTCCTTGTAGCTAGAACAGGCTGGGGATGCCGAGTTCGGTTCCTCCGGTGACGGGGAGGGTGGCGCCGGTGATGTAGGCGGCTTTGGGGGAAGCCAGAAAGACGATGGCGTGGGCCACGTCTTCGGGCTCGCCCATGCGGCCCAGCGGGTAGCGGCGGCCGAAGTCTTCCTTTTCCTCGGGAGTCATCGAAGCGGTGAGGTGCATGGTGTCGATGGGACCGGGGGCCACTGCGTTGACCCTCACGTCGGGGGCGTACTCGGCGGCCAAGTCCCTGGTCATGGCGATCACTCCCGCCTTGGCCGAGGCGTAGGCGACATGGGGGGTGGTGAACCGCAGGGCAGCAATGGAGGCCACGTTCACCACGCTGCCCCTGGCCTCGGCCAGTGCGGGGTAGGCCCGGCGGATCAGCAGGAAGAACGAGCGCAGGTTGGTGGAGAGCTGGTCGTCCCACTCCTCGGGGGTGATCTCGGAGGTGGGCTTGAGCACCCAGACCCCGGCATTGTTCACCAGCACATCGAGTCGGCCGAACGCATCCAGGGTGTCGTCGATGATCGCATGGGCATCGTGGGTGTCGCCCACATCGCCGCCCAGTCGAAGCGACAGGCCCTCCACCGCTTCCAGTGCCTCCACGTCGCGGTCGGCCCCCACGACGACCGCTCCCGCGTCGGTGAATTGGACCGCGGTGCTCCGTCCGATCCCCCGAGCCGCACCGGTGACGATCACCACCTTGTCGGCAAACTCGGCCATCGCGCTGCTAGAGCCGCTCGATGATGGTGACGTTGGCCTGGCCGCCGCCCTCGCACATGGTTTGCAGCCCGTAACGGCCGCCGGTGCGCTCCAGCTCGTTCAGCAGGGTGGTCATGAGCCGGGCTCCGGTGGCGCCCAGCGGGTGGCCCAGGGCGATGGCCCCGCCGTTCACGTTGACCTTCTCGTGGGGCACGTCGTGCTCGCCCATCCAGGCCAGCACCACGGAGGCAAAGGCCTCGTTGCACTCGAACAGGTCGATGTCGTCGATGGTCATGCCGGTACGGGCCAGCGCGTACTCGGTGGCCGGGATGGGGCCGGTGAGCATGTAGATGGGGTCGGCGCCCCGCACCGAAAGGTGGTGGAAGCGGGCCCGGGGTTTCAACCCGTGATCGGCTACCGCCTGCTCCCCGCAGATCAACATGGCACAGCCCGCGTCGGAGATCTGGCTCGACACCGCGGCGGTCAGTCGCCCGCCCTCGATAAGCGCAGACAAGCCGGCCATCTTCTCCAGCGTGGTGCCCCGCCGGATTCCCTCGTCGAACTCCAGTCCGGCCAGGGGCAGGATCTCATTTTCGAATCGGCCCTCGTCGGTGGCGGTGGCGGCCCGCTCGTGGCTGGCCAGGGCAAACTCCTCCATCTGCTCCCGGCTGATGTCCCAGTGCTCGGCGATCATCTCCGCCCCCCGGAACTGCGATACCTCCTGGGTGCCGTAGCGGTCCACCCAGCCGTCGGAGCCGGTGAAGGGATCGGGATCGGTCACCCCCACATGCTCGGCCACGGTCATGGCCGCGCCAATGGGGATCATGCTCATGTTCTGCACGCCGCCGGCAACCACCATGTCGTTCACCCCGGCCATCACCGCCTGGGCGGCGAAGTGGACGGCTTGCTGGGCCGACCCGCACTGGCGGTCGATGGTGGTGCCGGGCACGTGCTCGGGCAGCCCGGCGGCCAGCCAGGCGGTGCGGGCGATGTCGCCGGCTTGGGGGCCGAGGGCGTCCACGCAGCCGTACATCACGTCGTCCACCGCGGCCGGGTCGACACCAGTGCGGTCGAGAAGCCCGAGGATCGGATGGGCCCCAAGATCCGCCGGGTGGATCTCTGAAAGGCTGCCGCCCCGCCGCCCTACCGGGGTGCGGACTGCGTCGATGATGTATGCCTCAGCCATGGCTGCTCCTCTTTCCGATATTTGAAATCATCGCGGCTCTCGGGGAAGGCCCAAAACTCGCTCGCCGATGATGTTTCGCTGAATCTCGTTCGATCCGGCATAGATGGTGTGGGCCCGGCTGTACAGGAACGTGCGCTGCCAGGAGTCCAGCGAGTAGTCCTCGCCGTCGTCAGCCGCCACCGCCATGGCATCCGCCCCCCGCACTCCCACCATCAGCTCCCCCATCGATCGGTGCCAGTTGGACCACAACAGCTTGCCGATGGACATCTCCGGTCCCGGCACCCCTCCGGCGTCCACCACGGTGAGCATCCGCAAGTTGTTGTACCGCATGATCTCCAGCGTGGCGTAGGCCTGGGCCAGCTCCTGGCGGACCACCAAGTCACCGGCGGTGCCGTTTGTCCGGGCCTCGGCCAACAACGCGTCCAGCTCTTGGCGGAAGTAGGTCTGCTGGCCCAGTGTGGACGCCCCCCGCTCAAAGGCCAGCGTGCCCATGGCCACCTCCCAGCCCCGGCCCACCTGCCCCACCACCAGATCGGCATCGGTCATCGCGTCGTCGAAGAAGACCTCGTTGAACTCGGTTCCGCCGGTGATCTGCACTATGGGACGGATCTCGATCCCCGGCTGGTCCATGGGCACCAGCAGGTAGGAGAGCCCGGCATGGCGGGCAGAGTCCGGGTCGGTGCGGCACACCACGAAGCACCAGTCGGAGTACTGGGCCAGCGAGGTCCAGATCTTCTGCCCGTTTACCACCCACCGATCGCCGTCGAGCACCGCCTTTGTGCCCACATTGGCCAGATCCGACCCGGCATTGGGCTCGGAATAGCCCTGGCACCAGAACTCATCGCCCGACAGGATCGGCGGCACAAACCGCTTCTGCTGCTCCGGCGTGCCGTAGGCCACCAGAGTCGGCCCCAACAAGGTGACCCCCATGTTGGGGAGCCGCCCCGGTGCCCGGGCCTCCACATAGGTCTGGTGGAACAGCACCTGCTCCGACAAGTTGCACTCCCGGCCGCCCAAGCGAACCGGAAAGTCGATGCCCAGCCAGCCGCCGCTGGCCAGCTCGCGTTCCCAGGCGATCTGCACCTCAGCGGGAATGTCTTCCTGGCCCATGCCCCCTCGGCCCCGCAGTCCGGCGAAGTCCCCCACCAGGTGCTCCTCCAGCCACGTGCGCACCTCGTCGCGAAATTCCCTCTCAGCAGAGGTCAGATCAAAGTCCATCTGCCGAAAATCTACCGGCGGGCAGTTGGATTGGACGACCCGCCGACCAGGTCGAAATCCATTCGGCGAGACTCTACCGTCGGGGCCCATGGGAATGACCCTTCAAGAGGCCGAGGAACTCCTGCTCACACCGGGAAGCCCCTTTGAGACCACCACCGCCACCGTGAACGGCGAGGTCTACGACGTGTTCGCCAACCGGGCCGGCAACCTGCGGGAGCTCCTAACCCGATCAGTTGAGCACGGCGACCGGGAGTTGTTCATCTGGGACGACGGCCGGCGCTACACCTTCACCGAGCACGAGCGGCTGGTGGCATCGGCTGCGGCGGCAATGGCCGAGCGCTACGGCATCGAGCCCGGTGATCGAGTGGCCCTGCTGGGGGCCAACAGCCCGGAGTGGGTCATCGGGATGTGGGCGGCCATCTCTCTGGGGGCCATCGCGGTGGGCATGAATGGCTGGTGGACCGGCGATGAGATCGTCTACGGCCTGGAACTGACCGAGCCCAAGTTGCTCATCGCCGACCAGAAGCGCTTGGCCCGTCTCCAGGGGACCGATCCTGGAATGGCCACGGTGATTGTGGAGGAGGATTTCGAGGATCGGCTGTCGGGTTTCGACATGGCCGCTCCCCTGCCCGACGCTCCCATCGATGAAGACGATCCCGCCGTGGTGTTGTTCACATCGGGCACCACCGGACGACCCAAAGGGGCGATCAACACCCACCGCAACATCATCGCCTTCTTGGGCATCACGGCCTTCTCCGGTGCCCGCTCGGCCCTGATGGCCGGCCTCGCCGATCGCCCCACCGACCCCGATGCCCCTGAGCCGTGCTCGCTAGTGAGCAGCCCCCTCTTTCATGTGTCGGGATTGCATTCGGCGGCGGTGGCCATGGTGGCCAATGGCATGAAGTCGGTGTGGACCACCGGCCGTTTCGACCCCGAGAAGATATTCCGGCTCACCGAGCAGGAGCGGATCAGCCGCTGGGGCGGGGTCACTACTCAGGTATGGCGATTGTTGGAGCACCCCGCGCTGAACGACTACGACCACTCCTCGGTGCGGGCGTGCGGCGGGGGCGGGTCGGTGTGGTCGCCCGAGCTCCAGCGGGCCATCCGGGAGCGGCTTCCCGACGCCGCCCCCCAGATGCAGGTGGGCTACGGCAGCACCGAGACCGGCGCCCTGGCCACTATCGCCACCTCGCAGATGCTGATGGACGACCCGACCTGCGCGGGAACGCCCCTTCCCACCGTGGAGGTGGAGATCCGCGACAGCGACGGCAACCCGGTGCCCGATGGCACCGTCGGCGAAGTGTGCGTGCGAGGTCCGAACGTGATGCCCGGCTACTGGAACCAGCCCGAGGCCACCGAAGCCGCCTTCTTTTCCAGACATTGGCTGCGCACCGGCGATTTCGGCCACATGCGGGGCGAAATGCTGACCATCGCCTCCCGAGTGCGCGACATGATCATCAGAGGCGGCGAGAACGTCTACCCCATCGAAATCGAGAACCGGCTGGAGGAACACCCCGGCATCCACGAAGCCGCGGTCATCGGAGTGGACCACCGGACACTGGGCCAAGAGGTAAAGGCCGTGGTCGTACCCCAACCCGACACATCGCTCGACGCCGCCGACATCCAGCAGTTCGCCGGAGAGAAGCTGGCCTACTACAAGGTGCCCGCCCACATAGAAGTCCGTACGACTCCCCTCCCCCGCAATGCCTCGGGCAAGGTGCTCAAACACGTCCTCTCGGGCACCGCCGACAACACATTTGTCGAGGAGTAATCAGCGGGAAGGACTCTCCTCTACCCTCCATGGCCGCACTCGCCACTGGTTCACCGCCCCCGACCTGCTCCACCTCTGGGGCGCTTGACGAGAGCCGCCCCCATAGACTTTCTGCCCATGCCGCCGACGCTGTATCGAGACACCAACTACTCGTTGACCCACCTGATCGAAGAGATCAGGCACGGCGAGATTGCTCTACCAGATATCCAGCGTCCTTTCGTTTGGTCATCAGCCAAGGTGCGCGACCTCTTCGACTCCATGTATCGGGGATACCCGATAGGCACACTGCTC